>CACPHA010000096.1 GCA_902633655.1 Paracoccaceae bacterium | reverse complement strand
GTTGGAAGTCCAAGATCAATTGCATTTTGTCTATCATTGTGACTTTCCACTTTGGAATAAAATCCGTTTGGAAGTGCCAAAAAAAGACCAAGGGCGCAAACACCCCAAATTAAAATACGCTTCCACAGGTCGATCTGTAACATCCCAGAGTGTCCCTTTTGCTGCGCTTTTGTGCTTATTTATCTTTTGTGGGTTCGGTTTTATTCAAAACCTGTGATATGGTAGATTGTACCACACGAACCTTTACACCTTCTGAAAGCTCGACCTCTAATTCATTGTCATCCTTTACTTTGGAAACTTTACCTATCAAACCTCCCTGTGTTACTACTTGATCGCCGCGTCGGATTGCTTGCACCATTGCCTGATGTTCTTTAGCTTTTTTCTGTTGAGGACGGATCAGCAGAAAATACATAATACCAAAAATAAGAATGAGAGGAACGAGCTGTCCGAAGGCTTCCATTTGAATATCCTAATGGTGTTCTATCTATTGGCGGCAACCTATGCTTTGATAGAGGCCTTTGCAAGTGGGCTTTACCTAACTTTGAAGAAGCCCTGCCTTAAAATCTAATAAAAAATATCACTTAATTTTGGCTTAAATGCCCCTACACTTAGAACAAGAACTGTTGCATAAGAGCGTTGTGTGGCAGGCACTGAATCAAAAAGGATATTCCCAATGCATGATATAAGGGCTATTCGAGATAACCCCAGATCCTTTGACATAGCTCTGGCCCGGCGCGGTGCATCTGCAATGTCCGCAAGGATTTTGGAAATTGATAGCAAGCGGCGTGCTGCTATTCTTGCCGCAGAAACGGCTCAGGCGGACCAAAACAATGCTTCAAGATCCATTGCTGCAGCCAAGTCCCAAGGGGAAGAGGCTGAATTCAAAAGACTACGTACACTAGTTTCAGAAAAAAAAACCGAAGTTAGCGATTTGACCACAAAAGCCAAAGAGCTGGATGCAGAGTTAACCGCGGTACTGATGGGTATTCCCAACCTAGGCTATGATGATATCCCTGAGGGGAACGATGAACATCACAATGTTGAAATCCATCGATGGGGAGAACCAAAACCAATTTTACATCCAAAAGAGCATTTTGACATTCAAGGCGTAAAGGCGGGAATGGATTTTGAAACGGCCGCTCGAATGTCTGGCTCTCGGTTTGTGATATTGCATGGTGCGATTGCAAGAATCCATCGTGCTTTGGCACAATTTATGATTGATACACACGTTGATGAACATGGCATGAACGAAACAAATACACCGGTATTGGTTCGTGACACGGCAATGTATGGTACCAATCAACTGCCTAAATTCGCTGAAGACAGCTATCAAACTACAAATGGATGGTGGTTGATTCCAACATCAGAAGTTACTCTGACCAATACCATTTCAGGCCAGACCTTAGATGAAGCAGATTTACCACTTCGGATGACTGCACATTCCCTGTGCTTTCGTTCCGAGGCAGGTTCAGCTGGAAAAGACACATCCGGCATGTTGCGCCAACACCAATTTGAAAAGGTTGAAATGGTTTCAATTACTACTCCTGCAGAGTCACTGGCAGAACACGAACGGATGACCACATGCGCCAAAGCAATTTTGGAAAAGCTGGGCCTCGCCTATCGCATTGTAGTACTTTGCTCGGGAGACATGGGCTTTGGTGCTCGTAAGACACATGATTTAGAAGTTTGGTTGCCGGGTCAGAACAAGTATAGGGAAATCAGTTCTGTTTCTGTTTGTGGAGACTTTCAGGCAAGACGCATGAACGCAAGATACAAACCATTAGATGGTAGCAAGCCAGAATTTGTACATACACTTAACGGATCAGGCCTAGCCGTTGGGCGTGCGCTAATCGCAGTTCTAGAAATTGGGCAACAGCCTGATGGCTCCGTTGAATTGCCGGATGCTCTTAAACCATATCTTGGCGGTAAAAGTCACCTAACTTCTGAAGGGCGCTTGGCCTAAACACAGTCCTATTGATAAACCAATAAACAATTAAGTTTTTGATTTTCATAATCACAAAGCGTTAGTAAAAACGGCTTAAAAGCTTCGCATCAGTTCACTGAGGTAGAGAATATGCGATCAGTGGAGGCAATCGTCCTGGCTTGCGCAAATCCGCAAGAGAAAGCAGTGGTGAGGGAAGAAAAGGCAAATTCAGATAATGAGCGCAAATCACTCATAGATTTTTTTTGAAAATATACAGAAGTATATCCTTAAGATGCAAAGCAACTTTGGCTAGGGTGGTCTTTGATTTGTAATCATGAAAAAAAATAGATCACATTATCTAAAAACCAATACAAATTCGCCATACTCTAAAAACTTTTTCACCATCATTGATAAGAAAAGTGCTTTCCAAGCAATTCATTTGCCTGATTTAACTTGTAAAAAGTCGTACCGTGTCACTACGTACACATTTAAAAATCAGTTAGTCTCATAAATGTTTTTTCAACTTTGATGGTGTTGATTTTTTACGCCCTTTGTAAGGATTCGTGTCGGCCTGAGACCGCAGATACAATCTTATTGGCGTCCCTGCCATATTAAATTCCTCACGCAAGCCATTGATAAGATAGCGAGAGTAGCTTTCAGGTAACTTGTTGGGATTCGAGCACATAATTACAAAGCCAGGTGGACGGGTTTTGGCTTGCGTCATATATCGTAACTTGATCCGCCTTCCC
This sequence comes from Paracoccaceae bacterium, assembly GCA_902633655.1. GTDB lineage: Bacteria > Pseudomonadota > Alphaproteobacteria > Rhodobacterales > Rhodobacteraceae > LFER01. The sequence continues at coordinate 5,192 of CACPHA010000096.1, read as the reverse complement.
CCAGGCGCAGGTGGTGGATGGGCTTGGAGCATACTAGTCAGCCACCTGTTCAACTGCGCCGTTGTGACGCGCCTGTTCCATACCTCGTGCGCTTTTAAAATCGCGCTATGAAGCCTATTTAAACCTTGTCCAGTTTTTGCAGATACCGACACTAGAGGTGCACCTCTGAGTTGCGGGAGCAAACGCGTGAAGGCCTCTTTTAAACCCTTGAGTTTTTCTTGTTTCTCCTCTTCGAGATCCCATTTGTTGACAGCTACCACCACTGCTCGTCCCTCACGTTCGGCTAAGTTTGCAATACGCAGGTCTTGCTGTTCAAAGGAAGTTGCTGCATCCAGCAAAATAACTAAAACTTCTGAAAACTTCACAGCTCTTAGTCCATCACCAACAGATATTTTTTCAAGCTTTTCATGTACTTTGGCTTTTTTGCGCATGCCCGCAGTATCAAACATCCGCATAGGTGTAGAATTCCAAATTATTTTTAAAGAAATTGCGTCACGTGTAATACCGGCTTCAGGACCTGTCAATAATCTGTCTTCGCCAAGAATTTTATTTATCAAAGTAGATTTGCCCGCATTTGGACGACCGACAACCGCCACTTGCATGGGTTTGGAAACTGTCGGCTGGATCTCATCCGAAATCGTAGATGCACCGTCCACCACATCAACATCAACTGCCACAGACTCAAGAGCTGCACGCTCTGCAAATGTATCTGCAAAAGGTATTAAAATGGAAAGCAAGTCCCCCATGCCTTCACCGTGTTCTGCTGAAAGTCGTAGCGGTTCATCCAGTCCAAGGCTCCAAGCTTCAATAACTCCAGAGTCGCCCGCCTGTCCTTCTGTTTTATTAGCCACAAGAATTACATGCTTTGCTCTTTTTCGGAGAATTTCCGCTAGAGCTTCATCTGTTGGTGTTAAGCCGGCACGTGCATCGATCATAAACAAACAAACATCCACCATATCGATGGCAAACTCGGTCAATCTACGCATACGGCCCTCGAGGCTGTTATCTTTAACGTCCTCTAAACCCGCAGTATCAAAAACTGTGAAGCGTAAATCTCCTAGACGCGCCTGCCCTTCGCGCAAATCACGGGTGACGCCAGGTTGATCATCCACGAGGGCCTGCTTTTTCCCAACAAGGCGATTGAACAAAGTAGATTTTCCCACATTCGGCCGCCCAACAATCGCAAGAGAAAAGGTCATTAAAAATGCTCCAGATGGGTCCAATTGACACCGTTATGCGAGTTATACGTCAGCGATAAGCGTGCAGTTTTCCAGTTTTAGAAACAACATAAAGTGTCCCATCAGCAATAACCGAGTTGGTCGTTGCACCACCTGGTATATCTAAAGTTAACTTAAGAGCACCAGAGACAGGGTCAAATATACGCATTTTACCATCACTTGAGGCAATAAAAAGCCTTCCACCCGCTAACAGTGGACCGTGATGAACAACGACTTCATTACTTCTAAGGCGGTCGATCTTAAGAAATCCGGGAAGATCGGTTGCCCAGACAATCGATCCATTACGGTCATCAAGACGTACAATCTGTGACAAGTCATTAACAAAAAAAACTGAACCACCTGCCGGCCATATTAGGGAGGTCGTGCCGTAAGGTGCGGACCAGATTCGTTCTCCACTGTCAAGGTTCAAGGCAACAATCCGACCAGTTGAATTGGCTGCAAAGACTTTATTTTCACTTATTACTGGTGTAGATCCCACATCTTCAACAGTTGAAGATGACCTACCAGAACGGCCGCCTGCAAGAGTGACCGTCCAAAGGACAAGGCCTCCTTGACGGAAGGCTGCTTGTATTTCTCCTGTCCCAAACCCGAATACGACTAACTTGCGAGACACAGAAGGACCTGTCGTACCAGTGGCATTATTCGCATCTGCTAAACCGTCAATTTGCCAGCGAACGCGACCAGTATCAGCCGCAATTGCCCAGGTCGTTGCGTCACTGCTGACCAAATAAATAATACCATCGCGATACGCAGGCTGGCTATTTCCAGTTCCAAGAAGAGACTGCTGCCAAAGAAGTACCCCTGTCCTGGCATCAAAAGCCCATAAAGTCCCATAACCCGTTGAAACAAATAACTTTCCATCACCTGCTGCTAAACCACCGCCATCCGCTTGGCCAGAGGTTTCAGTTTCTGGAGTTAAGTCTTTAGTCCAGCTTTTTACACCGCTAGATAGTATAGCTGTAAGAACCATTTTGCTATCAAGAGTAAAGATGTTACCCCCATAAACAATTGGGTCGGCACTCAAACGGTTGCGTTTTACATCGCCCGTACCAATATCTACCGACCAAACTAATTTTGGTGAAGCAGAAATGAACGCATTTGATGTTCGGGTGTCTGGGTTAGCATGGCCTTGTGGCCAATTTAAGTTGCGTTTCGCTTTTAAAACTTTCAAAGGAAGTTCGCGGTTTGTAACGCTGAGGATTCCTTTCTGGTTACCGGAAACGACCGGTTCCCGCTTACCTGGTAAAATGACTTCCGTATCGTTACAGGCGGTAATTGTGAAGATTAGAATCAAAAATGAAACAAAAAGCTTCAGCATCCTTTTCAAATCCGCTCTCCTAAGTTTAACTTGTCATTAATGCGCCAATCTATAGAAAAACGCTTTCATCAGTTTCCTGACGGCTTTTGAGTCTCACCAAGAATAATTATCAGTTGCGACACTCTCTGACGCAAGCTTTTTGAGGCGCTTGCGTCTTCAAAGATGCCAGAAAGACGTTTCCTGGCCGCTTTTCTGTCTCCTGATGAAAGCTCAATCAGAGCAAGTTGCTCCTCCGCAAAAAGTCGGTATGGACTAGCAGATTCTGATATAGATTCGAATTCGGAAATGCGCGCTTCAGTACTTAGGCCGCTATCTTCCAACAGAAGTTTCTTGAAATTAGCCAATTGGACATAAGCCACTGACAAACCGCTAGTTTCCAGGCTTTCCAAAATTTCAAAGCTGCTTGAGTTATCTATTGCCAACGAACTTTCCGCTGCCTGGAGCAGACCAATTATCGCCTTACCGGCTAAGTCCGATGATTGAATTTCCCCTAGTGCTTTCGCACGGTCATTGCTGCTTTCCAGTTCTAAGGCTGCTAATATGGCATCGCCCGTTTCTTGAGCCAGTTTTTCATCGGCAGCAAACCGAAACTCCCTGTAAGCAGTGCCTCCGACCAGGAGCAAAACTATAAGAACGGCAATCCAGCCGTATTTACGCATTGTTGCGAAAAGCTTATCTCTTCGAACTTCTTCGCTAACTTCTTCGATAAAACTATCTGTATCGCTCACGCCTAAGCCTCATTTTTCCTCAGTCGTCCTATTAACCTGTCTATGCCGCACTGCCAAGAGCGAATGACACTTGCCGTCTTGAAGGTCATGTGATTAGTGATTAATCTGAGCTGCACGGCTTAGCTTAATTATACGAAGACAATCGTTGCGGATAAGAGTTTAGCATTTATGAAAGTTGTATCATTTCTAACGGCCGTATTCGTTTTATCGGGGTTGTATGCGCTTATTTTCGAACGAGAGGCCGTTAAAGAAATTTCGCAAGGTGCTCCTTTAACGGTTTTATTTACAGACAATAGCACTGAGGACAAAGCCTCAATAGGCGAAAAACCTAAAGGCGAAACATTTCCTCAGCAAAACACGGAAACCGCAACCCCCGAAATCAAAGTCATAGTAATGAAATCGACTGCGCAGGAGATCGATAGCGCGGTCATACTTCGAGGTCAGACCGAAGCTGCTAGAGAGGTCGAAGTCCGCGCCGAAACTTCCGGTCAAATAATATCCGACCCTCTCCGAAAGGGTAATTTCGTTCAAGAAGATCAAACTTTGTGTCAACTAGATCCAGGAACACGCCAAAATAAATTATCTGATGCTATTGCAAGACTTGCGGAGGCGGAATCAAGGGGGCCTGAGACTCAGGCCCGCCTGAGTGAAGCTAAAAGTTACCTTGACGAGGCACAGATCAATTTCAACGCAGCTGAAAAACTCGCCAAAGAAGGATATGCGTCGGAAACACGCGTTGCAGCAACGGCAGCTGCAGTGCGTTCAGCTGAAGCACGTGTAGCAAGCGCATTGGCCGGATTTAAAGCGACACGTTCTGGCATACAAACTGCCGAGGCGGCGGTGGCGGCAGCGAAGAACGAGATTGATCGGTTAACCCTCAAAGCACCGTTTGATGGACTACTTGAGTCAGACACGGCCGAAATCGGAAGTCTTTTGCAGCCGGGTGCACTTTGTGGGACAATCATACAATTGGATCCAATTAAAGTCGTGGGATTTGTTGCAGAAGTGGATATGCCTCGCGTTAAAGTTGGCGCCCGTGCAAGGGCTGAGCTCCTAGCCGGAAAAACCGTCTATGGCGTAGTTACATTTCTCTCTCGCTCTGCCGACAAACTAACACGAACCTTCCGTGTCGATATTGATGTCCCCAACTCAGACCTTAAAATTAGTGACGGACAAACAGCCAACATCATTATTGCCGCAGAAGGTACAACTGCACATCTTGTACCACCATCCGCCTTGACGCTAAATGATTCCGGTGACCTTGGCGTGCGCCTTGTTTCTGACGGTGCAAAGGTAAAATTTGCGCCAGTTAAATTGATGCATGATACGGCTGAAGGAGCATGGCTTGTTGGTCTTCCCGAGGAAGCCGATATTATTGTTGTAGGTCAGGAATACGTGGTCGAGGGCGTTTCGGTTGTGCCAACCTTCCGCGAAGTTATGCAATGAACAGTGTGATCGAATGGGCTGCTAGCCGCGCACGGATGATCATGGCTATGATCATTCTCTCTTTAGCCGCGGGGACATTCGCATATACGGGTCTACCCAAAGAAGGCGAACCAGACATTGAAATTCCAGCAATTTTTATTTCAGTTGTCTTTCCAGGAATTTCCGCAGCCGACAGTGAAAAACTTTTGGTTCTACCCATGGAGACAGAGCTTTCAGAGCTAGATGGCTTGAAAGTTATGAATGCAACAGCTGCGGAAGGTTACGCGGGTGTCGCCGTGGAATTCGAATTCGGTTGGGACAAAGCGAAGACTTTGGCAGATGTGCGCGATGCAATGAACAAAGCAGAAGCGCAATTCCCAGAAGGTGCTGACAAATATACTGTAAGTGAATTCAACTTTTCGAAATTCCCGATAATTATTGTAAACCTGACCGGCAATGTGCCTGAACGCACCATGACCAGAA
>CACPHA010000095.1 GCA_902633655.1 Paracoccaceae bacterium | reverse complement strand
AAAGGGTTTCCTCTAAAAAACTAAACTGATCTTCACAGATGCTTCCAGAAACCTTTCCCGGCTGGCTTGTATCTAAAACTATAACTTTGATACCATCGTGCTCTGAAGCATAAAAAAATGGCTTATTCGAAGGACTTTTATAAAAAACATTGCGGAAATTAGATCTGTCGTCGTGATTGCCTATTGCCAACAAATTAGGAATTTTAGATTTTGAAATTACAGTCTTAAAGTATTCATAACTTTCAGTATCACCTTTATCAGTTAAGTCACCACTAAATATTATAAAACTCGGCTCCGGTTTAAGAGTGTTTGCTAAATTTATTATGGACTTTAGGAGCACCGGCGGCGTGCTATTTTCATTCTTTGCACCATCAATTCTTAGAGAGATGTGTAAGTCACTAATATGTAAAAAATTTACCATTTTTAGGCTCTAGCTGCCTCCAACAAATCGAGAGTGTACTGATTTTTTGGCGAATTGATTATTTCTTCAGTTGATCCCTTTTCCACTATATTCCCATTGTTCAATACCAGAACATCATCACAAATGCTATTTATTACAGCGAGATCATGGCTTATAAAAATCACTCCAAGCCCTAGGTTCTCTTGGAGTTCAATAAGAAGATTTAATACTTGAGCTTGCACCGATACATCCAATGCGGATACTGCTTCATCGGCGATTAGCAGTTTTGGCCGGCTAACAATTGACCTTGCAATAGCGATACGCTGTCGCTGGCCGCCAGAAAATTGGTGAGGGTAGCGATCTGCATCAGAATGTTCTAATCCCACCCGTTCTAACACTTCTGCTACAAGCATTTTGTGATCTATTTCTTTTTCTAGTGATCTAAGAGGCTCAGAGATCGACCATCCTATTTTTCGGCGTGGGTCCAGCGACCCAAATGGATCTTGAAAAACCATCTGAAAGTCAGATCTTAATATTCTAAGATCTCTTGTACTTATCTGATTAATGTCTTTTCCTCTTATAAAAATCTTACCTCTATCTGGTTTTTCAAAGCCCATTATAAGACGAGCTATGGTTGATTTTCCTGATCCTGATTCTCCAACAAGGCCCAAGGTTTGCCCCTGCTGCAATTTGAAATTTACTTCGTGGATAGCTCTAAAAACTTTGCGTTTTTCGAAAAAACTAGCACGAGGTAACTTATAAAAATGGCTGACCGCGCAAACATCAAGTAAGGGTTCTTTTTGGTCATTATCAAGTGACTGGTAGTCACTTTTTATGTTGGTTGAGAAGTTTTTTGGTTTACTTGGTTTTGTGGAAAAGTCTTCTTTTTTAGCGATGAAAAATTCTTCCATAGTTGTCAATCTAGGACGTTTTCCATCTTTTTTGCGGGTTTTGGAATTTAAATTTGGTCTAGCTGAAATTAACCCTTTTGTATAATTTTGCTTAGGATCAGTCAGGATATCATCAGTTGGCCCTTGTTCTATAATTTCTCCTTTGAACATTACAGCCAAGTATTGCGTGGTCCGGGCAACAGCATTTAAATCATGACTTATGAAAATTAATGCCATTTTTCTGTTTATGGATATAGAAACCAGCAAATCAGTTATTTGAAGCGCCGTATTAGCATCTAACGCTGAGGTTGGTTCGTCAGCAATTAACACATTAGGATCACAAGAGAGCGCCAGGGCTATCAAGACTCTTTGGCGCTGCCCTCCTGACAGCTCATGGGGAAATTGATTTATTTTAACATCTACCTCGGGGAGGCCTACCTCTTTAAGCAAACTAAGCGCTCTTTTTTTTGAATCAGAGTAACTGAGGTTCTGATGAATTCTAATGGGTTCACTAAGAGTTTGACCTACTCTTTTTATTGGATTCAGGGCGCTCATTGGTTCTTGAAAGACCATTGCAATTTCTTTCAGTCTCAGTTTCATCCATGTGCCTTCTGATGCGTCAAGCATATTTTTTCCATGGTATTTAAATTCACCAGAAATTTTGGCTGATTCTGGTGCAGTACCCAAAATGCATAAACCCAGCATAGTTTTGCCGCTTCCGCTTTCCCCAACGATTCCAAGTCGTTCTCCAGAATTTAAATTGAGATTTATATTTTTCAGAGCTTCAACTTTGGGTAGATTCATCGATAGATTTCTGACAGAAATCATTTATTTGTTCCCTTTCAACCTGGGGTCGGTAATATCGCGAAGTCCGTCACCTAATAAGCCAAAGCCTATTACAGCGATTATTATGCAAAGACCTGGATAAATTGCCAATTCGGGCGCTAAATACATAAGGGTTTGAGCCTCAGCCAGCATTCTACCCCAGGAAGGTTGGGGTGGCTGTGCACCAAGGCCGAGATATGAAAGAGCTGCTTCAGCTAAAATAGCAACTGCAAACTCAATGGTAGCTTGAACTATTATAGGGGCCATAATGTTTGGGAGAACATGATCTAAAGATATAGTGAATTTTGTATGTCCTGCTGCCTTAGCAGCAGCAACATATTCCCTTTGCCATATTTGTTTGGCGCTGCCGCGAGATACCCGTGCGAAGATGGGTATGTTGATAAAGGCGATTGCCATGATCGCATTATTCAATGACGGTCCTAATGAGGCAGCAAGCATAATGGCGAAAAGCAAAGCAGGAAACGCAAACCCTAAGTCAGCCAATCGCATAATTACATCTTCAACAATCCCGCCAATTGCAGAAGCTATCAAGCCAAGAATAGTACCAATTGCACCACCAATGAAAACTGCGATGAGTGCTACCTGCACGGAGTTTTGAGCGGCGACCATCAACTGCGAAACAACGTCCCTACCTAGTTGATCTGTTCCTAACCAATGCAGCCAGCTTGGAGGAGCAAATTTCATAGATATATTCAATTCACTGTAATTATGAGGTGTCCAAAATAGAGAAAGGATCGCTACTGTTAAAACAAAAAAAATCAACATGCACCCAAATATAAAGTTTAATGGAAGCCGCATTTTAAGTCCGTTCTTTCAATCTTGGATCTATAAACGAATATGCAATATCGACTATAAAATTTGCTATTATGACAATAGCTGCAAAGAGCATAACAAGAGCTTGAACAGTAGGAAGGTCACGATTTGAAATGGATTGAAAAATAAGTTTTCCCAGGCCTGGTAAATAGAAAACATTTTCTATCACAATAGTACCGGTTACTAATGCAGCAAACTGCATACCAATTATAGTGACTATTGGAATGAGAGCGTTAGGCAGTGTGTGCAACCAAAGTATTCTACGACTATTAAATCCACTTGCCCGTGCAGTACGAATGTAATCTTGACGCATTATTTCAAGCATAGATGAGCGCGTAACGCGTGCTAAAACCGCTGATTGCACTAAAGTCAGTGCCAAAGTTGGCATTATCAGTGAACGAATAGCCTCTGCAGGACTTTCCCAACCTGGGAAACCTCCAGGAGGCAACCAACGTAACTTTACCGCAAAGAGCAATACTAGGAGTATGGAGAGCCAGAATGCGGGTACTGCAATACCGAGTTGGCTAATTATCATAACCCCCCAGTCCCCAGATCGCGTATGATTAGCTGCAGCAACAACACCCAGAAAAAAAGCCAAAATTATAGTACAAATCATACCTGAAATCGCAAGAGATACCGTTAGGGGTAAGCGTTCAATTATTAATTCTGAAACGGGGACGGAAAATGAGTGGCTAACCCCAAAATTTCCTCTCAAGGCGTTCCCCACCCAAAAGAGGTATCTTTTCACTAAAGGCTCATTAAGGCCTAGTTTTTCTCGCAGGCTTTCCAAGGCATCTTCAGTTGCATCAAGCCCTAAGATAGTAAGTGCTGGATCGCCTGGCAGTACATTCATAGCCGCAAAGACGATTATTGAAACGACAAAAATCGTGGTGATAAAGTTCGCTACACGGCGAAAAATAAAGAAGGCCATTTGGATATTATGCTACTAAAATTTGTAATAATAGGCAGTCTAAGAACCAAATCTTAGACTGCCGTACTGTTTAATTTATAGATATGCCACGCAACGGTTGATATAGAACAGGTGCAGACTTCCAGAATCCGTCTATCCCATTCTTAAAGATACCAAGTTTTGGAAGCTGAAAAAGAAAACCATGTACAGCTTTATCTGTGAGATAACGTTGTGCCTGCTCAATTAATTCCCTTCGCTTTTCTGGATCGGTTTCGCCTACGATTTTTGCATATAAATCATTATAAGCTTCGTCATCAAAGCCATAAAAGTACTTCGGTCCTCGTGCGAAATTCCCTAGATCGTTAGGGCTGGTATGTGCAATAATGGTCATGTCGTAGTTTTTCTTTTTGTATACCTCATCAATCCAAAACCCCCATTCTACATTTTCCACTTTGACATCTATTCCAACTTTTGAAAATTGCGCTTGTACGATCTCGGCAGACCGAGTTGCATAGGGGAAAGGCGGAACACGTAAGCTTAATTCATCAATTTCTAAGTCAGAAGTTTTTAGAAGTTCCTTAGATTTTTCGAGATCGTATTTGTATACATCCGTCAAGTCTACATAGGCTGCCCCATGAGGTGGATAGAAACTTCCAATAGGAACTGCCCTTCCATACATAGCGCCATCGATTATTTCATCACGATTAATTGCGTGACTTAGCGCCCGCCGGACATTTAAATTATCAAATGGCGGTTTTTTGTTATTAAATGCTAGTATGACTTCGCCTTCAGTGCTGCCAATTGTGACTTTAAAGCGCGGATCTGCCTCGAATTGTTCCAGCAGTTCAGGCGCTGGGAACCCAGGAAAAGCATCCAGTTCTTCCGCCAACATTGCCGCCGTTGCTGCAGCGGCATCTGAAATGAACCTAAACTCAACTTTTTCAAGAGAAACAGATTGAGCGTCATACCATTCAGCATTTTTTGCCAGTATAAGTCGATCCCCTCGTTTCCAATCTTCAAAAATAAAAGGACCTGTTCCTACAGGTTTCTCATTATTTGAAGTACTACTCTCCAACGCTACAATTGAAGCATCACCCTTTGCCATGTTGAAAAGAAAAAATGCATCTTTTTTCTTAAGTTTGATAACAACAGAATGACTGCTTGGCGCGAAAACATTTTCAATGGGCTTAAATATTTTCTTCGTTGGATTTACGCTGTCTTCAGCCATTGCTCGTTGGAATGAAAACAGCACATCCTCACTATCAAAGGCTGATCCGTCATGAAATTTTACGTTTTGGCGGAGGTTAAAAGTATATTCCAATCCATCTGCTGAGACCTGCCAATCTGTAGCAAGTGCGGGCAATACTTCTCCACTTTCATTAACTGTTGTAAGGGACTCGTAAACGTTGTGAGACAACATTCCGTCGATGGAAGCAGTAGCATCGGCCGTTGGATCCAATGACGTTGGTTCCTGTTGCATACCGATTGCAATTTTAGATGATGCAGATAATTGAGATAAACTTATGGCCAAAGCAAGCGAAGCTATGACGCATAACCGAATTGATTTATGCAGAATTTTTAACACTGTTTAGACCTCCTAATTTGGGTTTCTCTATCAATTGCCTCAAAAAGGCCTGTGGCCTTAATTATACTGTTTGACTAGCTTACGATCAAAATTACAAAAAATCCATAGAATATAGATTCTTAGATTTGTCATTTTGTAAGTTGGGCGCCTAAGATGTAGCTACTTTAATCCCCTTTTGAACCACAAAAACAACCTTTCTTCAGTGCCAGCTCATCCACCTAACTGTAGTAAAGGTGTCAAAATAGGAGGGCTTGGCTTTACATTGGACTGCCTTAGGATCCGGTTTGTTGCAATTCTTCCCGAAATAATCAGTGTTGGGATACTCTGATCCCCTGCTGGGCTGCCTTTAGTTGGAATAGCAAACAGAAGTGAGATTTAGTGTGCCAAGGCCCTTTAGATAGATGGAGCATTGAGCAAAAGATCCCAATCAATAAAAAAGAGATGCCGCCATCGGAGTCAGAAATCTTTTCAGAAAGAATACGATCTATCTCTAACCGGGCAATAGCTACATGGAAGCGATTGGAAATCTGCCTTTGGTGCGACGATGGTTGTGATTTAAGAATATCCTTGAAAACTTAAATTGCATGGGCGTAGGGTTTCTTCCGAGTTTAAGGAATTTAATATGAACAAGCACCCAATTTGGAAGCATGTCGAAGAAAATGCAGAGCGCTTGCGAACACTGTCTGATAAAATTTGGGCTGTTCCTGAAACATGTTATGGGGAGCATAAGTCAGCATCGCTCCACATTGCAGAGCTAGATGCCCAGGGTTTTCGAGTCGAATCTGGTGCTGCGGATATACCCACAGCAGTAATTGGTGAAGCGGGCGAGGGTGGCCCTGTCATCGGTTTTCTGGGGGAATATGACGCTTTGGCCGAGCTTAGTCAGGTTGCAGACATCGCGGAGCAACAATCGCTGAAAAAAGGAGGAAATGGACATGGATGCGGACACAATATGCTTGGTGCCGCCGCTATGCTGGCGGCGATTGCACTAAAGAATTGGCTTGAAGAAACGGGTACTGCGGGGCGTGTCCGGTATTATGGCTGTCCAGCAGAAGAAGGTGGCTCTGCCAAATCCTTTATGGTGAAAAGTGGAGCTTTTGATGATTGTGATATTGCGATCACGTGGCACCCAGGCTCAATTGCAACAGTTGTGACAGGTTCTTCTTTGGCCGCAGCACGAGTGGATTTTAAATTTTTTGGCAAGGCAAGCCACGCCTCCGCTAGTCCCCATTTAGGACGTTCTGCGCTTGATGCGGTGGAATTGATGAATGTTGGTATAAACTACATGCGCGAACACATGTCTGATCAGGCTCGCATCCACTATGCCTATATCGATGCGGGGGGTATTTCGCCAAACGTCGTTCCGGCCTATGCCAATGCGCGATATGTTGTTCGCGAGCCCACTGTCAAAGAAACAATGAAATTAATTGACCGAGTGGCCAATGTTGCCAAAGGGGCGGCATTGATGACTGAAACGGAGATGAAATGGAGTCTGTTTACGATATCTTCAGAGCTCATCGCGAACTCCCCGTTGTGTGATACGATGGAGAAAAACCTTCATATGCTTGGTGCACCAGACTTTTCTGAAGTTGACATCGCTTACGCGAAACAGTTTCAAAATACGCTGGAAAAAAATGATATCACAGCCTCTTATTCGATGTTGGGTTTGGGAGTTCAACCGGAAAAAGTTTTGGCCAATTTCTTACCTCCAATGGGCCATAAATCGTGCGATTTACCGGCTTCTACTGACGTAGGTGATGTAAGTTGGGTTGTACCAACTGTTCAGCTATGGGGGGGCTAATTATGCAATTGGAACGCCATATCATACATGGCAGATGGTTGCCCAAGGCAAAAGCGAGCCTGCACTCAAGGGTATGGTTCACGCGGCAACAGTCATGGCTATGACGGGAGCGGATGCAATTCAAAATCCGATTCTGCGAGAACAGGCTTGGGCAGATTTGAAAGCCCGCATTGGAAAAGAAGGATATGTCAGCGCACTTCCTGATGATGCCGAACCTCCAATAAAAGAAATGGCAAGCTAAGGAAAATCCAACACGGGTAGTGCTGCGATTGGCTGTGGTAAAAAGCATACCTTGTTAATAATCAGGATCTCATTTTTATATAAATGGTAAAGGTGAAAGGAAAATAAATTATTCTCACTAGGCCGTCCAAAACGATTATTAAAAACTAATATTTCAGTTGGTAATAAAGCCTGCCAATTATTTCCCTGATGAAAAAGCTGGTTTCTCTAAATGCGCCTGCGCTGGGTATTAAATCCATAATAGTTGAGTTGTTGGCGTCACTCAAAAAATCCACTGCAAACGGAAAGACTGATAAGCCTCTTGCTTCAAATACTTTTTGCGCTCTAGGCATATGATAAGCCGAAGTGACCAATATGACTGCAGGGTCTGTTTTGGTAATGAGTTTGGCAACTGATTTTGCTTCCTGATTGGTATTTTGAACGTTTTCAGTAATTCTTATGCTCTCGCTTGGTACACCATTATTTATTGCAATTTTTTCAAGATATTCACCTTCTGGTATCCCGACTGACCAAGGCAATTTTCCACCAGTAAGTATTAATTTTGGTGCTTTCCCCTCGGCAAATAGGTCAATTCCAGCAAATATCCTATCGGAAGCTTCACCCCACTCATAGACTAAGCC
>CACPHA010000094.1 GCA_902633655.1 Paracoccaceae bacterium | reverse complement strand
ATGAGTGTTATTATCCAAACACCGCTCGATAGGTATCACATGCGCGAACAAATAAACCGAAGGCAGTTTGAAGCCGGGGAGAAACTTTACGGCCTGTGGCGGCAGGCAGGGCGCAGTCAGCGTCTAACGTCTGACTACAACGCCGTCATCGTAGAAGGAGGAAAGAAAACGGCAACGGCCACAGAGGCGTTTTCAGAGTATATTAAAATCCTGCGCAATCTAGGTCGTGACCAAGGTCAAATCGCAATGTGGGTTTGTTGCGAGGGAATGAGCGCAAATGAGGCCGCAGTACAGTTGGACCACGACCCTCGAGGTGGCATAACATTGCTTAGACTGACGCTAGACGGCGTTGGCGATTACTTTGGAATGCCGCGTTAGTTAGACGTAGGGGGATTTTCAAAACACTCAAAGAATTGTGTCCTATGGTGGATGAAGCAAATAAACAATTTGTTTTTATATTCAAATGCCCAGCGATCTTCGCTTACATCAAGTAATTTTTCTCCAAATACCATCACTTCACTCGCTTTTTCCGATGCCTCAGTGCCGTGGCCTGCTGCATAGCTTTCAGCGGAAAACGAAAGTCCAAGGGCGAGTGTGGCAGCTAGAAGTCTCATCCGTTGCCTGTCCAATGATTTTCATCATGATTTATTTTTCCAGCATCTGATTTGGCGTCTCTAATCGTAAACAGCGTGGCAGCAATTGCGCCAAACACTAACGCTGAAATTACTGCCGCACCAAAGGTTCCATCTTTTTCAGTCAGAAAGGCAAACAAAGCTGACAATATACCCAAAACGCCAGTTATCAGCATTATTGCTTTTTTCATCCTCTAATCTTTCCGCTGTTCAAGACCACGCGTGAGAAAACCCATTTTTTCCATAGGTTTTGGAGGTTCTCTACGCTCATCACCATAGGTAATTTCAATTTTACGATCTTCGGTAACTCTGATGCTCTTGATAGGGTAGTTACCATCCATACACTAGCGATAGTTTTCGAAGTCAAAATCCTTGTGATATGGGTACATGTTGTTTGGCATGTTCTCGTAAATTTTGCTTGGGTGGTCTGGCATTTTGTCAAGGTTATTCCACACACCTGCCGCTTTTTCAAGTGCATCTGAGCGGTCTTTATATGTTAGTATCATAAGCCTTGTAGCGGCTTCGCGGCGCATTTGTGGAAATTGCTTATCATGGGGATATTCATGGCCCTGACGCAAGCTGATTGATGCCAACTCTTTAGCTAATTTTTCTGGCTCAAAATTGATCTCTATTCGATTGTTTTCCTTCTCGCGCTCGGTGGCATTGCAAATCAAGCAGCCTTCGTTCAGGCGTTTTGCTTTTGCAGCATACCAATGGTCATCGTGTTCCGGACAATAGGCGGTAAGTACAATTTTACCTTCCATAAAGTCATTGATCGTTTGAAGAAATTCAGCCTTTTCGAGATCATTCTCTGTAAAGCAATCGCCTTCATCCATACTACATTGCAGGAAGTTTGCGTGGGTCCGGACATGCGAGAACGGTATGCGAAGACGCGGATAAACTTCAATTTACATCTCTTTGCGTTTTGCCATTTTTAAACCTACTTCTTATACCGCAAAGCATTCTTAAAGGAAGCGTATTCTAAAACAAGGGATACCGTCGTCCTTTTGGTCGAAAAATTGTATAATTATGTTTGTAAGTACAAAATCTTGTGGATGAGTCTGTGGAAATGTCCACGATGTGTATCGTTCTTCCGTATCTTGTTCATATAGCGTCCTCGCGTTCTCCTAATGAATAGGCGCTCGACATAGCTATATCGCTATTACCTACATAAATTATTTGAAACCGTTTGAAGTTCCCTTTTCCTCTGCACCGGCTACAACGATAGCGTAGTTCAACTTCGTCAGCTGTCATGTCCTCGCTCCACCCTGAATCTACGATCCCCTGCACTGGAACCTTGCCTGCGTGTCCGCAGATACAAACGATCGAAAAGTGGTTATCCATTATATGTTTTAAACGAGTTATGTTCATGTTTTGTTCTCATATAAAAACCAACAGATTGCAATGGAGGAAATGGATTGGTTACACTGTTCGTATGGATATTTACGAGGAGTTTGGGTATGAATAGTATTTTTATAATCTTACTTGCATTTGTTTTATTAGATGATGACACATCGTTTACTGATCGAGTTTCCTTTGGCAGCACCACTTTAACCAAAAACTTTAAGAGTATAATTTTTGAAAGCCACTAAGACTGCCAAGATGGTTTGAGCGGATATTTTCTAACACACCGCCTGAAAACAATCCAACCATTGAAAAGCACGGTGATGATAAAATTAGTATTACCACTCTTGGTGGTGGTGCCTTTCTTAAAGCAAATGTTAGAAATAGGTTTGTCTGCAAGAAAATATGCTTCAATAAAAGTCGATGGCAAAGGTGAGTTGAATGGCGAAGTATATTGTTAATACTACTTGGAAGCATACGCAAAAAATTGATCCGGAAGAGATGCGAGAACATCTTTCTGTACTCAAGGCAGAAAACGCACACGATGACATTTATTGGTTCCTCATTGATGAGTTTACGCATGGGTCTACTGCTATTTTTTCCTCCAAAGAAGAGTATGATGAATGGAAAGAAGCCCGCCAGATAGTACATCGGGAAATTACTAATGAACTTGGGACCACACTGATACATGAAAATAAAGGCTCAGTAGTTGTTCAAATGAGCGAATTGGACTGAACAAAAAAAGCCCCCTCTACATCACTTATTCACGAATGAATTACAGAGAGGTTAAACCACTGTTTTTCAACGATATTAAAAAACATTTCATATCTATGGTTTGACTGCCAGCACACCTGTAGGTTTTTGGTATGCTGGTGCAGTGCCAGATTAGTAAGCAGAGTAGGGTTTTTGTTGATTCTCCCCGAAAACTTAGTGATCGTTTTGCCTGTCAGGAGTAGTTCCCCTGCTCGGTTCTGCACCTCTTTCACTTTTGACGGACGCGTCCCCGCTGTAGTTGGGTTTTGATTTCCTTCCTTAACTGCAGCGGGATTTTTTTATGGATAGTAGAAGCACAACAGCCCAAGAATATCGTGGCGAATACCAGACGAAACAGTGGCGAAACTTACGTCAACGGGTGCTGGTACGTGATAACTTTCGGTGCAACCATTGCAGCGTAACACTAACAAACGGACGATCCGATCCGCGAAGCGCAGTTGTACATCATAAAACTCCGCATAAAGTCAACCTCGATCTGTTTTATGATCCCTCAAACCTAGAGGCGGTCTGTTGGAAATGTCATAGCGGGTCTATTCAAAGGAATGAGGCGCTAGGCTAAGATAAAACTATTGGTTCAGATGGCTGGCCGTTAGATGACAATCATCCCAGCGTTTAAAACAAATGACCGCCTCAGAGGTAAACCAATGAGACGGCCACTCTACTAACCTCTTCGTTTGCTACCTTCATTGCGGGCGAGCCGCAAATCCTGCAGTACGTAAAGCGGCGTGTTTTCGGCTTGACCCGTTTACCACTTGGGTGTCGGCTTAATCCGTTATCCCTCTCGCTCACCTTCTGCCGATGGTTTTGTGCCAAAGGTTGCCCTTCGCTTGCTCCACCATCTGTACCGCACGAAAGTAATTTAGTTTCTCTTCAAAACGTCTGTCTAAGCCTTGTCGAAAACACGCCGGCAAATTTTAGCTTTTCGATTTGAGGAGGAAATTTCCATTACCCCCAGATCAGATAGTTATCGCTAACATTAAGAAAAAGATTCTGTCTAGAAATAATTTTCACTTATCCACAACTTTCTGACTGGGGGTGGATAAATCGCTTAAATGAACAAATTGAAAACCGGCCCCCACCTAACCTCTCTGCGCGTTTACGGAAAAAACATATGAAAAAACGATCTGATAAAAACAGCGCCACTGCTGCTGTCTCTGGTTTTGCAGGCGCGATAGATGATGTGCCACTTCCGGAGGGCGTGACCCTAAGATCAGAGGATGAACATACCATTTGGAACCAGTTCACCCGCGCCCGCGCACGGGAGGATTGGCGTGACCTTGATTTGATTTTGCTGGCGAAAGTGGTGCGCTGTGAAGCAGATATACGAGAGCATCAGTCTACGCTGGATCGTTCCGGTGTGCTTATTCAAAACAAACGTGGCACTCTTGTTGCTAACCCGCTCTTAGCAGTGGTCGACAACTTAGAAAGACGACAGCTCGCCATTATTCGCAGCATGGCTTTGAACCAGCTGGCCAGCGATCCACGCACCATTAATGGCTCTGCTAAAGACGAAACCCAAGCAAGAACCCTGCTTCACGATATTGGCGTGGAAGGTTTGATTGCGATGCCAGCACATTAAATCCGTTCACTGTGAAAAGACTGACCAAACGGAAATCAAAACCACCATAATTAGGCATAAGGCCATGGCTATGTTAATTTGATTTTGTATCCGAGGTGCAAGATTTAATTCGTTCAGTTTGATGCCTGCAAAAAGCCAAATCAGATGGAATGAAATCCAAATGACATTCATAGAAAGTTGCTTGATGATTACCTCAAAAAGGAAATTATCCGGATAAAGCACAAAGCCGCTAAAAAAAGTTGTGTGAACGGCATATGCTTTGGGGTTGATAAACTGAAGCATTACACCTGTTGCAAATCCCGGTGCAGCGATCTGAATGAAGGCAATCTTTGATTTGGCGAAGGCGATGCGAAAGGCAAGATATCCAAAATAGCCGGAGCATAAAACAAGCAGTATGGTACGAACTATTGGTTCAGTTAAAATTATAGCTGCCAGCCCAGTGATCACAGCAAGGCTGACAATAAAATGACCAAGCCATAATCCCACCATGTATCTCAAGCCTTGTTGCCAGCCAAAAGCTGCGCCCGTTCCTGCAAGAGATAGAACGCCCGGTCCCGGCGTAATGAACATCAAAACTACAACTGTAAGGAAGGATAGCATGGGCGGCAGTTATATGGATTTTTTTAATCACGCAATCGTGAAAGTGGACGATCTAATACCTTATGCCCTGAACAGCAGAACGCATTCTTATGATCAGGTTGCGCAAATTGCAGCTTCAATCCGTGAGTTTGGTTTTACTAATCCTGTCCTAGTAGACGACAAAATGAACCTAATCGCAGGGCATGGACGTCTTTTAGCAGCGCGAAAGCTGAAGTTGGAGGAAGTGCCTGCAATTACGGTGACCGGTCTAGACGATAGAAAACGCCGTGCCTTAGTCATTGCCGATAATAAACTCGCACTTAACGCTGACTGGGATATCGATGCGCTACAGCTTGAGTTAGAGGATTTAGCAGCAGAGTTTGGATCGCTGATGGGTTTCAGCCAAGACGAATTAGTCGAGCTACTTAAAAAACCAAACGAGGGTTTGACGGACGATGACGCTGTCCCGGAAGCGCCGGATGATCCCATAACCGTAAGCGGGGATGTGTGGGTTTTAGGAAACCACCGTCTGATGTGTGGCGATAGCTGCAGCATCATTCAGTTGGAGGAACTATGCGCAAAGCAGCCTGTCGATATGTGGCTCACCGACCCGCCTTACAACGTATCATACGAAGGCAAGACAAAAGATGCGCTGATCATTAAAAACGATGAGATGAGCAACACGGACTTTCGGCAGTTCCTAGTGGATGCTTACTCTGCTGCCGATGCGGTAATGAAGCCGGGTGCAGTGTTTTAAATATGGCACGCTGATAGCGAGGGTTATAATTTCCGGGGTGCTGCGCATGATATAGATTGGACTGTCCGGCAGTGTCTGATCTGGCGAAAGCAAACGATGGTCATGGGCAGACAAGATTACCACTGGCAACACGAACCATGCCTTTATGGTTGGAAGGATGGCGCTGCGCATCTCTGGGCGGCTGATCGCAAGCAAACCACAATCTCGAATTTTGATCGCCCCAGCTGCAGCGCCGAGCATCCAACGATGAAACCGGTGGAGCTGTTTGAATACCAAATGCTCAACTATACGAAGGGCATGGATACAGTCTTGGACAGCTTCGCTGGTTCAGGAACCACAATCATAGCTTGTGAAAAGCATAGACGTAAGGCGAGGGCGATGGAGTTAGACCCAGTCTACTGCGATGTGGCGATTAAGCGCTGGCAAGATTACACAGGCGGCGAAGCGATCCATGAAGAAACAGAGCACGAGTGGAGGCGCATCGAGCTACGGCAAAAGATCATCGAATGGGTGGCAGGGATTTTTCTTTTTGTGATCTGTCTTGGCGCTCTGATTGGGCTGGTTCTCTTAATGCGAAGTACAAGTTAATCTGTCCAATTAATAAATTCGTTTGTTTAACTGAAGCCGCTTTACCTCGCCTTCCATGAACCAACTTTCCTTTTGTTTTGTGGAAGACATGATCTTGGTCCGCATCTCCAAAGCCCCATCTGCACTCTTTTGATCGGGAAATACTAATATTCCAAGCATAGATGTATCGCTTGTTTGTATTTGGATAAAACACTCGGCGCCATCGGGCATTGCTTTAAGTTGGCTTTTCTCATCTTCTAAGAAACGCATCCTTTCCCGCAAATCTTGTGGTGTATCGAATTCAACCGAATTTATTCGTGCAATTGACATGTTTATTCTCCTTTTTGTGAACTAGGGAAGTTGTAATGCCATCAACGATAATTGACGAATATAAAATCTTCCCACGCATCATGATGCTGATGATCACCATCCTGACCTATCAGGCGGTCCATTGGTACATGAGCTTACCAGACAACTACGAAAACATCACTCAGGCGGCTGGGCTAGTAAGCGTCTGCGTGGGGGCTTTCACAGGCTGTTATGGCATCTGGATGTCCAAGGAAGCCAAAACAGATAGAGGATAAAAGTAATGTGGAACTCGTTTTTATCCTTGTGGTTTCAGTTGCTGGAAAAGTTCACCAAGCAGGGCAGCCCATCTATTTCCGCTCCATCTTATCTTGCGGAAGCTACGCAGCCGACATTGAGCGAAGCGGATACGAAGTCTGGGTCGGGAAAAACTACTACCAAAAGAAAAAGCCGCTCATCGAAGCCCACTGTCTCCCCAAGTTCGTCAACTCCAAAAACGTCCAAGTCTATGAGTAAGAAAAAATGATTAGATGGTCAGGTTTTGGGAGGAGCCTGACCATACTTAATTATCATTTATTTCGTAAAATCACATTTACACCTAGAGCAGCTAAAAGTAGATGAAACGACATAAAGACTGGTATTAAAAAACTGCTATTTTCCAAGTCTGCTGGTGATCCTGTTGCCATCAATATAAATGCTATACTGGCGACTGCGGTAAAAATAACAGATAACCATTTAGTGAATAATTCGGTTTTATAGATTCCAATTCCACATATTGCTCCTCCCAAAATGGATGACGAGTAAGCTGTTATTGCTATGGCATCTGCCATATCGGAGAAGTTAGCATGTAAAGCGTCAGCTATAATCGAAGACGACATGCTTGCTACAATTATTAGTAGTCCAGCGTCTAAAAAGAAATTACTTTCAATTTTCCTAGTCATCATGAAAGCAATAGGTAAGCTGAAGTACAGATAAGCAAAAACTTGCTCTGTTCGAGCGGCATCCAAAACTCCAAACCCATCTGGTCCTAACCCCAAGTAAACTATTATCGGTGTAAAAGCAGCAATCAAAAACATTAGTCCACGAACTGTTTTTTCGCTCATTGTATTATTCCTTCGTTTAATTTGGATATTAAAGCTTGGTCAAAAACACCAACGATTGGCTACCTTGCCTGATAAGCTTAGTTTCTAAATGTTAAGTTTTGCAACCATATCGTTTAGCCAAATCTATGAGTAGGGAGAAATGATCAATCTCTTTGTGAAATCGGAACTCGACTTATTATTGAGCGCCAACATTTACCATTTTTTATCATGTTTACATTGGTAACGATTTCATCACCATCGTGCCAACGAGTTTCCAAGACATACTTATTTTCGTGAATTAGTTCAGCTTTAAGATGCCAGTCCCATTCTGGTTGGACAGCTAATTCATTCATTTCTTCACACATTTCATCGAGAGTTGATAATTCAGTCTCCCTTACCATCATAAAATCTTCATCATGCAAGCTTCTAAAAGTATCTGGGTCAAAGTTTGTGAAAACATCTACGAAATTTTGGAACATGCTCATCTGCTTCTCCTCCTGTTTGCGATTTCCCAAACCGTACCCAACCTGTTCTCCAACGACAACAAAAGGCTAAAGCATGAAATTA
>CACPHA010000093.1 GCA_902633655.1 Paracoccaceae bacterium | reverse complement strand
AACTTGCCAGTAAATTGATAAATTGAACGTCACTCAGGGCGATCTCAAAAAAGTAATCCCCTAAAGGAACCATTGTGTTCTTAACCTTCACTACTGGCCTTTTTAGAAGATCTTTGCCGTTGACTACTGCAGCATGAGTGCGTCCTTGGTTGAGCACAAAAAAGGTAACGTGATCTTCGGTAAACTTTTTCTTTCGGAAGGGAATGCGAAGGGTAGGGAATGAGAAATTGGAACCATGCCATTCTGTTTTTGTTTCAACTTCGCATCCAAATTTTCGACCTTTGACATCTACCAGTAAATCAACGCCGTATTCATCTGGGTTTTCGATACAATTGTATCCATGTTTTATCCAGAAATCTTGTACGGCCTGTTTAGCCTTTGCATCATGTAATGCGTGTTCCTCTGCCACAAACTCTTTAAGCATGGCAGCGGTCCTGATTACTCAAAAAGGCGCAGTTCCAGCCTCGTAACCATTCTCGGTAGTAGAAACTGTTTCGCCGGTAAAAGCAGTCGTTGTTAAACACGAAGAGGAATTGAAGACCAGAGTTTTCCGTAAAGAGTGAGCTGGCGAGCAATTGACTCATGAAATCAGAATACGCACCCCAAAATAATCGCCTGTAGAAGGATACTTCATGGCTATTAAAACTTATGATTTGGATTATGACCAAGTTGAAGACCTACTTGGATGGTTCGCTGATCATCCGGTCTCGCCAGGTGATAACGTAAATTTGAAGATCGATTATGATCAGATAACCCTTACGCACACCCTAGCACCAGAGACACTTGGAGTAGGTGTTGGTCATAATAATCCTCCGGATTAACTCTAAAATCTGAAGGATTCGCAAAATTGAATTAGGCTTCTGTTATTGCAGGGGCCTTTTTCTTTTTTTTGGTGTGAAATGAACCTATTCTTACCGCAGGGTAAACCGCCGGGTAAAAACCCCAACCACCGGCCTCTAAACTATTGTTTTTAAACGATTTTATGGCTTTGGCTCCGGCGGTAGGGATCGAACCTACGACCAATTGATTAACAGTCAACTGCTCTACCGCTGAGCTACGCCGGATCTACTCGTCGTATATCAATCTCTTTCCATGTCGTCCAGAGAGATTTCATACAAAGAAAAATTCAGCTTTCAGTCTTTCTTGAATTTATAGAGCTTGTCAAATCGAGGAGGCCCATCGCATGTCAGTTCGTTGCGGCTGTGAAGGTCAATTAGGTGCGCAAAAACATTGCGTGACGCCGCACCAAGAAGCGAATAGGGGGTATCCGTATAAATTGCTTCAGCCAAGCCTTTCGGTGTATTCGGACTTATGCGCAAGTTTTGTAAAATTTGACTTTCTCGCGCAAGCCGGTGGTTTATTAGCCATTCCAAACGTTGATTAGGTTTTCTAATAGGAGCGCCATGTCCCGGATAAAATACCCGCCATTTTCGGCTTTGAAGCTTTCGGCATGAGTCCAGAAAGTCACTTAAGTCACCGTCAGGCGGCGAGACCATGGTGCTGGCCCAACCCATAACGTGATCACCGCTAAACACTGCATCCTTCCAAACAAAGCTTAAATGGTTGCCAAAATGTCCTGGCGTATGGATTGCCTCGAGGGGGTCGTCTAATCCATAGATCTTCGCCCCATCTGATAAACAGATATCTGGAAAAAAATGATAATCACTTCCCTCACCGCCACCCTGATAACCGGAGCAGATGAGATCAGACATTACTTCACTTTGTCCCGATCCAGTTGGGCCAAATGCGTAGGTATTTGCGCCTGTTTCAATAGATAGCCGGTTGGCAAGTGGAGAGTGATCAATATGGGAATGCGTTACTAGAATACTTGTAATTTGCTGACCTTTTTGAAGGGCAGATAAAATAGCTGTTAGTTGGTTGGGGTCATCTGGGCCGGGATCTATAATAGTGATATTTTGAGTTCCAAGCATATAGGTATTTGTTCCTCTAAATGTCATCGGAGAGGGATTTCGAGCTACAATCCGCCTTAGCCCTGGTTCTAGTTCTTGTGCAATCCCTGTTTGGGGATTGAAATTCAGTCCACTCTGATCCATTCTAACCTCGCGTTCGGTCCTTTGAGGGTTGTTTTAAGTCGCATGTTTCAGCTGTTCAAACGCTATTTACCTAAGGGGCTGCACGGGCGTGCGGCACTCATATTAATTTTACCAATTGTTTTACTCCAGCTAACAGTCTCGATTGTTTTTGTGCAGCGACATTTCGAGGGTGTTACAGAACAATTGGCCCGTGGTATCAAGAACGAAATAGGTTTGATGAGTGATCTTCTGTTTAATGAGTCTATTATATTTAAGGAAATCAAGCTGTTGGCGCAGGCGCTTGAGATATCTGTCGAAAGCCATGAATCTCCCTATAAAAAGTTTGAACAGAAACTTCGATTCTATGACCTGACGGGGCTTATAGTCAGACGAGAATTACTTCAACAAAGGGCAGTTATGGGTGTTGATCTTCCGGATGATTACGTGGTTCGTATTTTGATCCAAGAAAATAACACATCTTATGTTTTGAGTTTTTCTAGGGAGCGCGTATCAGCATCCAACCCGCATCAGTTGATTGTTAATATGCTTATATTTGGTGCGCTATTTACTTTGATAGCATTTATTTATTTGCGTAATCAATTACGTCCAATAACTCGTCTTGCGGCTGCCGCTGAAGCTTTTGGGCTGGGACGATCAGTTACATATAAACCGACTGGTGCTATTGAAGTGCGGGCCGCAGGAAACGCCTTTTTGGACATGCGGGCAAGAATTGAACGCCATATTGAACAACGCACTCTTTTGCTTTCAGGTGTCAGTCATGACCTGCGGACACCTTTAACAAGGTTACGTCTGGGCCTTGCGATGTTGGATCACAGTGAAAAAGAGGCATTAGAAAAAGATGCAACTGAAATGCAAGCACTGATTGATGAATTTTTATCCTTTACTAGAGGACAGGCCGAAGCCTCTACCCAAGCTGTTCGAGCGGACATTTGGTCAATCGTGGCAGATGTAGTTTCAGATGCCAGAGTCGATGGCGCCAGATTACAATTTGATCAACCCCAGGAAGCACTTTTTCTGGATATTAGGCCGCTAGCGATAAGACGGGCGATTGAAAATTTAGTATCAAACGGGCTGCGGTATGCTAACCGAGTGAGCTTATCAGGGCTCATGAATGCTAAAGCGCTGCATATAATAGTTGAAGACGATGGTCCCGGAATACCTAAAGATCAAATGCAAGAAGCGCTTAAACCGTTTTCACGGCTTGATATGGCCCGTAACCAAAATCAAGGTTCGGGTGTTGGACTTGGACTTCCGATTGTGGCAGATATTGCGCATGCTCATGGTGGGCAATTGGTGTTATCACAAAGTGTGAAAATGGGTGGACTGCGTGCCGAATTTATCATTGGGCTAATTTCTTGATACACGCTCGAAGTATCGTTCCTTTGTTTTATGGTAATTTCATGCAAGCTAAGTAACATTCCTAAATTGCACTGGCTTTTTATTACTTAAAAAAACTTTCTTTTTTGAGCCTAGATATAAATAAGTAAACCAACATCCAATTTATTACTTGCTACTAAATATTGTAATTCACAGATGTCATTTTTAGGTCGCTTGACTAGGTTTGTTGGACTAATGCTTCACTGCAAAAATATCAAAATGCCATTTTAATATTTAAAGGCGATTTGGTTTCAGGAGTAGTTAAATTAAAGTCGCTTCGACCACAAAGTGTTCAGGGTAGCGCAAACTCTTACATTTTGAAGTTCCAACTCTTTTAGGCGAAGTGCATATTCTTGGGGTGTTATCATTCCAGCGTTGAATCTTTGATCAAGCTTTTCATAACGCCTTTGCATAACTGCGTCTTCAGCTTTCTCAAGCCGACCAAGGCGTTCATTTTTGTGCCGTTTCAATTCCTGGGATCGTTCTATCCATATAAAATGACACTTTCTACAGGTCATCTCTTCCCGCACTAGAGAAGACTTTAAGATAGTCGCAGTTTCCGCAAAGCATTTTGGGCATAAAACAGACATTAACTTTTCTCTTTAAGATTTCACATTAAGCTAGCAGCAATAAAAATGCCAATTTCTAGATATTTTTACATATACGCGCAATCAAACTGAACTATGTGTGTTTTCACGCAACTTTCATATTTACCAGAGATAGTTAGGTTGACTTTTTTTAAAACGAGATGTTGAAATCAGATCACTAGTTAGGTGAACTTAAATGGCCGTTTTAGCTCTTACATATCTTGGAGTGTTTTTACCATCTCTCAGCCTGGGATTTTTGTGTGTGTAATTATAATGTTAATCTGCTCTTCGGCCCGACCCATCCTAGCTAATTGTCCATGGCGCTAAAATGCTTTTTTAAAGAAGTAGGTTTTTATTTATTAGAGGCTCGAGGGAGAGGATGCAAACAGGCACTGATCATTTCGATGTTGTGATAGTTGGTTTTGGGCCTACAGGAGCAACACTTGCTCTTCTTTTGAGCCATTATAATGTACGCACTCTTATATTGGATAAAGAAGCGGATATTTACCCTCTCCCACGTGCAGTTCATTTCGATGACGAAATTATGCGCGTTTTTCAGAATATTCAAATAGCAGAAGACTTGGAGGCTCATTTGCATATCAACCCCGGTATGCGGTTTGTTGATCGAAATGGTGATCTTCTTCTCGACTGGCCTCGTCCTAAACAAATTACCGAACAGGGCTGGAATGCTAGCTACCGCTTTCATCAACCTGATCTTGAGCGCCTTTTACGCAAAAAAATATCAGAGAATTCACTAATAAATGTACAAACGGAATGTAATGTGATGAATATAGAACAGGCGGCGGATTGTGCCCGGATTACTTATTTTGATAAAGTAAAGGGGTGTGAGTTTTTCGTTTTTTCAGAGTATGTAGTTGGTTGTGATGGGTCGAATTCTTTTGCTCGTGAAAAGCTGTGCACGAATATGGAAAATTTTGGGTTTCAGCAAAGGTGGCTTGTTGTAGATGCGCTTCTCAGAAATAGCATGCCTGAACTTGGTGATCATACTTTACAATATTGCGACCCTGAACGGCCAGTAACCTACTGCCGAAACCCAGGCCTCCGCAGGCGTTGGGAAATTGCTATTGGTGAGGAATCCTATGATGATGACATCATTGACAATTCACGCCTGTGGCAGACTTTGTCCCAATGGATTACGCCGCAAGATGCAATTATTGAACGGACTGCAATCTACAAATTCCGTTCGATTATTGCAAATAGATGGCAACGTGGCCGACTCTTAATTGCTGGGGATGCTGCGCATTTGATGCCTCCTTTTATGGGGCAAGGGATGTGTGCGGGTATCAGGGATGCGGCCAACCTTGGTTGGAAACTCGCTTATTGCATCAAAAACGGGCATAATGGAGTGCTTCTTGAAAGTTATGAGGAGGAGCGAATTCCGCATGTAAAAGAATACATTTTAACTGCAGTTAGTCTCGGAGAATTGATATGCTCTGCAACACCTATGCACGATCTTAAAAAGCTTAAAAATAAAAATAGCACAAACGGTGCAATGCAATCTCTAACCCCAGCTTTGGGAAAAAGTAAGATATTTAAAAATATCGAAAAGCGAAAGTTAGGGTCAGGCGTTCTTTTTGGTCAACCCACTTTGTTTACGGGTCAAAAAATGGATGATGTCTATCCATATCAAGCGGTTTTGGTTTCATCACAATTCATCCAAACGGATACTTGTCCGATCATTTCTCCTCACAATTCACCAGCAGTTGATCAAATGTTGCGTACACTGAAGGCACATTCAGTGTTAATTAGGCCCGATAGATATATGCTTGCAATTGCCAAAAACGCAGAAGAAACGTTAGCTATCAGCAGCTCTGATACTATGCAGCGATGTTTTTTCGAGGTTTAAGATATATATCGGACGTTAATCTTAGACCTATTGCAATACTTTACGCCCATTCTTTATATACCGCTCAGTTAAGTTGTGCTAATAAAAAATTAAAATGCAAAACGTAAAGTCGCACCTTTTCGCTAACTAAGGAGGAAGAACTTCATGGGAATTCAAGACTATCTCGACAATCGATTTAGTAGGATTCGGGATTTCTACACACCAGAAACAGAAGAATTAAAACTTTCTTGCTCTGAAACTGACAAAGTTAGAGATGTATTACCACTTCTTGCGGAACCAACGCAGGCGGGTCTTGCTGTGCTCGACAAACAAAAGAAGGCAGCGGGTATAATCACCGAGCGTGATATAGTGAAACATGTTGCTGTTGAAGGAAAAATAGCAGCAGGTTTGAAAGTCATGGACTTGATGACGCACGACCCTGTGACAATAGATTTCAACGCAAGTTGTACCGATGGGCTCAAATCTATGCTCGTTGGAAAATTTAGAAACTTGATCGTTTTAAAAGATGATAGATTTGTAGGTATCATTTCTATTCTTGAAGCTGCTAAAGGCCGTCTAGTAGCAACGACAACAAAAAGTGAGGACTTGTTCGTAGCACTTAGTTCACTTCAAGAGGAGTTACCATCTTCAGATCTTAAAGAAGACACTAATTCAGTTTTTGAAATTTTCAAAAAGAGTGGCAAAAACATTCTTATTGTGACGTCTTCAGGTCTGCCTGTGGATTATTTAACATCTGGTGAAGTGAAACGACTGAAGTTGCAGGCGATGAGCAATATTAATTGAACCATGTAAATAACTGAGATCAAAATATTTAAACGGGCAATAACTTTGAATTATTCAAATCTATTTAAAACTACTTGTGACCATAAAATTAAATGCTTTTAGGAGCAGTTTTTTTTTGTGGTCGCTGAGAAATAAAATCAGCCAAAAGCATTATTGTTTCTACCCGTTCCATGTACGGATCGGACCACAGTCCATATGAACGAAACCAGCTCTCCTATATCTCCCAACTCCACCAGCACGACATGAAATAGCAGCGTGGGACACTTGTTTGGTTGAGCGATTTGCCATTCTTAGATCAGCTGCTTGTCCAAACATGTGAAGGGAGTATTTTGCTACCCGTCTTGATCTACGCCGCAACATCGCATTTGTTTGTGGGCTCCTGTAGCCTGACAATAATTGGAAAGGTTGATTTGAGTCTAGTATAGCTTGAGCCGCAGCCATTATGTCGAGTGTATTTCTATCTATAATTTTTATTTCGTTACGTCGCCAATCACGCATAAGCTTACTTATTTCATTTATTGCGGGCTCAATATAATCGCCGTCCACCCAATAAACGGTATCTACTTTCTCCCCAGAACGATTTGAATAGAGTGAAAGTTTTCTGTAGTCGCCTGACCGCCGCAGTAGTCCGGCGGCCTGCGAATAGGTCGGAGCTGCAGCAATGCTACAAGCGGCGAAAGCACGGATAATGCCGCGTCTGGACATTACGTTCGAATTTGTCTCGGCCATGTCTATGCCTTCTCAACACCTCCCGCAAAACTACGAGATAAAGATTGTCTTTCCCCAGACATGAAATCATATGCCATAAAACGAATCGCCAACCAAGCATAAACTTTAATTTTACCGCTTGAAACAATGTTTTTCGGCGGAGTTTTGCTACATTACTTACACTAAATCGTTTTCGGAAAGTCAAAATATGTTCGAATATAGCTTGTCTAAGGTTTAGGGGCTACTGTAAAGATCAAGGAAGCGATCGATCGATGACACAAGATATCGAGGTTTGAGTGTTTAACTTCACTACAGGTTGATTTAATGCCCCTTTTTTACAGCTCTTTTTTTCTTCAAGTATTTAAAAATTCTTTCATCAGGAAGAGGTCCTTGGCGATTCTTTTTTTAGTATTTCCTATAGACGTATCTGCAGAGCAAAATTTGTCATTCAGAGTCGCGCTAATAAGTACTTTAAGTTTAGATGAGCGGGCCAAAGCTTATTACAAAAAGACAAACTTTACTCCAATTTGGACTGATTCGACTTCAGAAAGCGCCGCAAGAAGGGCAGCATTCTTGAAGGCCTTAAGTACTGCCAACCTTCATGCTTTACCTGAAGGCGCATATCAACTCACCGAAATTTATAACGGTCTGAGAACTTCTAATTCTTACCATGATCTTGGACTGCTTGAAGGTCTGATGACGAAATCATTCTTACGTTATGCAGAAGACATCCAGTCTGGTGTGCTAAAACCCTCTGAAGTTAGCTCGGCTCTTGCACAAGAAGTAGTTTATCGATCGGTTGAAGATTATCTTTCGGGGTTAAATTCTTCTGACCCTTATTTATTTATGCGTTCTCTTCCGCCTCAGTCGCAAGAATATAACAATCTCCTTAAAGCCAGGCAACGTTTACTAGCTACAATGAAGCAGGGCGGTTGGGGCGAATTTGTTCCAGAAGACATATTAAAAATAGGTGATAGGGGTCCGTCCGTTATTGCTTTGCGTAATCGGCTTGTTGCCAAGGGTTACCTTTTGCGCTCTGTTTCAGCGGTTTTTGATAATACTTTACTTTCAGCAGTAATGAAATTCCAACTAGATCATGGGCTTTTTGCCGATGGCATTGTCGGGGCAGCAA
>CACPHA010000092.1 GCA_902633655.1 Paracoccaceae bacterium | reverse complement strand
GTTTTTTATATTAGCAAAGTCAATAGATTCATCCTGAAACTTCACATGTTCTTGAAATACAGAAGAAGTTAGATCGAGCGTCTCAAAAATACTTTTATTGCACCCCCCGTTAGGCAGGTGCTTTGGGTTAAAATCTTCAGGCATACTTCGCCTTTATGTAAAGTTGGCTTCAGTCATCAAAACGAAAGTGTCTGACTGATTTTCGTCCCTGCGTTGGTTGGAGGCGCCAAATTTTATAATTTTCTTTCACTGATCAACTTTCAAAGAGACACTCAAATAGCTCCATCTCTTGTCCACTTTTTAAACGTTTAAGCCCGGTTGATTTGGCAGATACTTCATTCCTCACACTCATCCAAGCTTCACTAGATAAGAGCGCCTGATCATCCTCAGAAATATCACAAATATTGAAAGCAATGTTGACGTCTTTGCCTAAAATATCAAATTGCAAAGTCTTTTGTCCGACAGTTCCTGCCACTAGCGAACCTAAGTGGATTCCTACGTGTAATCCAAAAGCCGGCGAAAACCCATTAGCGATCTTTTTAAGTTGAAAGCTCGCATCCACACAGGACTTTACGGCATTTGGTGTAAATCGACTTATACCGCCAACAGCTACAATAGCGTCTCCTACTGTTTTAACTTTCTCCAAACCAAATTTAACAAAAATATCCTCAAATTTTTCAACAAGATTTTGTAAAGTTTCCACTACCAACTCGGCATCATTTTTTTCGCAAAACGAAGTGAAGCCAACCAGATCGCAGATCAAAATGGCGACATCATTGTATTTACGCGATCTTACCCGCCCAGTGGATTGTAGTTCAACCGCTATATCGTTCGGTAAAACTGTTTTCAAAATTTCTTGTGTGCGCTTTTTATCGGACTCCACGCGCGCAAAATATGTTTCCTCCATGTCACGGAGCCTCTTCTTTTCGAGACAAGCCCCGACACGGGCTCTGAGTAAAGTTGCATTAAAGGGTTTGGTGATAAAATCATCTGCCCCACTCACAATACATTCGGCAGCGGTCTCAATTTCATCTGAAGCCGTTACCATGATCACGGGTATATTACGTTGCCTCGGATCTGCCTTCATCGTTTTGAGTACATCTAGACCAGAAATGCCAGGCATCATTAAGTCTAGCAGCAAAAGGTCGAAGTCCGTCTTTTTCAACAGCTCAAGCGCAATATTACCATTCTCAGCCATTGAAATATTTTCAAATCCATCTCGCTTTAAACGACGTTCAAGAGTGAAGCGATTACCTTCAATATCATCTACTATGAGAATGCAGGCATGCTCTTTATTTATCATCTCACATTTCCAAAGCTTGATTTATTTTTTCTAGCAAGCGATCCATATCCACCGGTTTTGTATCGTAATCATCGCACCCACTTTCAAGCGCACGGGATTTATGCTCCTCCATTGCATGAGCCGAAAGCGCTATGATCGGTATATTCTTTGTTGCACCTTCCGCTTTGATTTTTTTTGTCGCTGTCCATCCATCCATTTTAGGCAGACTTAAATCCATGAGAATAACATCAGGCTTTTCAGATTTTGCCATCTCAACCCCCATCAAGCCATCTTCAGCTATTATGATTTCAAAACCTTTACGTTTTAGACGGCGAGAAAGCATATAAACGTTGTCTTCATTATCTTCAACGTAAAGAATCTTAGTCATAATGTTTCGCTCCGCTAAATTGGCCAATAACAGCCTCAATTTCCATTGCTATTGTATCGATTGTATCTTCGCCTTTTTCGATTACTCTCAGGGTTTCGGAAGATAAAAAAGTTCGCTCGGCATCAGTTAGGTCAGCTCCCGTAAGGACTAAAACCGGAATAGAATTGTGGTTTGTATCGTTTATTTTCTGTAAAAATTCAAAACCGTTCATGACTGGCATCAGTAGGTCAAGAAGAATTAGATCTGGTGAAGATTCAGAAGACTCCAACAATTTTATTGCCTCTGCACCGTTTTCGGCCTCAACAACGGTGATATCTGTTTTTTCAAGAATTTCTCGCATAACAAACCGAAGATTTTGGTCGTCTTCAACTAGCAAAACTGTTGAGTTTTGCTTTGCACCTATCAATCTCCAAACAGCGTCTAACAAATAGTCTTTTTCAATTGGCTTTGACAGAAAATCTGCTGCTCCAAGTGAAAAACCCTTGTTTTTTTCATCCAAGATAGACGCCATTATAACAGGTATTTTTTGGACGTCAGGATCCGCTTTAAGCGACCGTAAAGTCGACCAGCCATCTATCTCTGGCATTAAAATATCAAGTGTGATGACGTCCGGCTGATTTTCTTTTGCTAATTTCAAACCTTCTTTTCCATTTGGAGCAGTTAACACTTTGTAACCGTTTTTAAGTAACTGTCGTTCCATTAATCCGCTAACAGTAGGATCATCATCAATGATAAGTACTGTCTTCGCATTTAATTGCTCCGAAGCAATAACTCGCGTGATAAGAGGCTGTGTCGAGCTTTGATCTAAAATCCTGTTTTCAGAAATGTTGTTAAGTAAAATTTTAACCGTAAAAGTTGTACCGACGTTTAGCGTACTCTTGACTGTAACATCGCCACCCATCAAATTAGCCAATTGCTTTGAGATAGTCAATCCTAAGCCAGTACCACCATACTTTCGGGTCGTGGAGCTGTCAGCTTGTACAAAAGCGGTAAATAGTCGACCCATCTGTTCTTCTGTCATGCCAATCCCCGTGTCTACTACGTCAACAGATAGCATGTCACCATTTCCACCCGTTTCTCTGCTAATATTTAGAGATATTTTTCCACTTTCTGTGAATTTTGATGCATTAGAGATCAGGTTAAGCAAAATCTGCTTAAACCTCGTCTGATCAGTTGTAACCTCATCAATGACGCCTTCATAATTTATGGCCATAATATTTTTATTTGTATCTAAAAGAGGTTGAGTCGTACGAGCTATTTCTCCTATCAAAGCTTCAAGGTCGAAAGTTTCATTATAAATTTCAATACGTCCTGCTTCTATTTTTGAAAGATCAAGCACATCATTAATCAATGTTAGTAAATGCTTGCCAGCACTAAAAACTCGGTCCAAGGGTTCAATAAAATCCTCTAAACCATCATCTACACAGTCCTCTTTAAGCATTTCTGTAAGGCCAATTATAGCGTTTAAAGGTGTTCGCAATTCATGACTCATATTTGCAAGAAATTGGCTTTTGGTTTGATTTGCAGCGTCTGCTAAGTCTTTTGCTTCGTTCAACTCTTTGACTAATTGCTCTAGCTTTTCTTCCCTCATTTTAATATCCGTCACATCGGAAAATATTTGCACCATCCCTCCATTGTCGAGGCGTTTGCTCGTCATCTGTAGGTGAGTGCCATCAGTGAGCATTGGAAGGCTTCCAACCGCTATTCCCTTTAAATCACTGCGCTGTTTTACTCGAGCTGCGACAAATGCATCCAATTCGTTCTCGCTCACTGCAAATATGCCGGCGTCAATGAATTGCTGTATGGCCTTTTTATAAGGTTGACCAAGTTTTAGTAAAGCGCTGTAATGTTCTTCAAAAAAATTGTTTACTAATAATAATCTATCTTCTTCGTCCCAAAGCATAATACCAGCTTCAATGCTATTTATCGCATACGAAACTTGTTTCTGCGCCGTCTCGACTTGAACTTCTAAGGATTTGCGTTTGTTAATATTTTCTACAATACCAAAGAATTTTGTGGCTTTTTTGTTTTCAAAGGTAGCTTTAGCACGAGTTTGGTACCAGATTTCTTCTCCACCATGCTCATTTATGTGTTCAACTATAACTTCATCGGATAACCCTAATACGTGATCCCGAAAAGCCGCTTTGTATGGCTCGATAAATTCGCTTTTTAACTTATCGTATCCGGCTTCTATCGTACTGGTGGTTTCAATCTCTCCCCAGAATTCCCTTAGGCTATCTGGCACATCATATGTTACTGTATTTTTCTCCAAATCTGACTCAAAAACGATTGCACCTAGATCACCTAAGACCCTTGAAAAACGTTCCCTCTGATTATTTATAACTTTTTCATTTTCCTTAATTTCAGAAATATCAGTAAAGTTTTGAATGAACGAGCCATCATCCAACATCTTCGAATGTGCCAATAACGTAACGTTACTGCCTAGTTGAATTTCGTTCGTGATCCCAATATCAGACTCTATCATTCGACTTTTCTGAAATCCCATATATCCTTCAACTGACATTCCCGCCTGTAAGCTCAGCAAACCTTTAGAACAAAGTTGGTTCAACAACTCTCTTCTTGGCATATTTTTATATATACTGATGCCCCAATGTTCCTTATTCATTTTTTCAGCCGCAGCATTAAAGAAGAATAAGCAATTGGGCTCATCCCAGATAAGAATTGGATTGGCTAAATTTTCTATACCATTTAAAAGAGTTTTTAAATCTTTTTGCTGAGATCGTATTTCGGTGATATCTGTATAGCTTTGAACGTAAGAACCGTCAGCAAGTAACTTTGAAGTAGTAAGGTTCACAGAGTTTTCTATATTAATTTCGTTTGATATCCCGTCTGGATTTTCCTTCAAAAGAGATGTGGTGTGTTCAATCCAGCCCTCCGCTGTTTGCCCTTTGGGAAATGGTGCAGCATTTCTCTTTTCCTGGTTCTTGAGCATTTCATATCGAGAGACACCAGGTTCAAAATTGAAGTCCCAAGATTTCTGAATGTCCTGCATTTCCTTATTAGCGAAAACTAATTTATGATCTTTATCCCACAATATTACACCAGTATTCATCGTGTCGATTGCGTCTGACAATCGTGTAAGGTCAATTTCTCGATTTTTCTGAGCAGAAATATCTGTGATAATCTGCATCCATTCGCCGCTATCCAAGCGAAAAGCTGTGTTTAGCCAGAATTTCTTTTTGCCCTCAACTGTAGTCGTAAATTCAATATTTGCTCCAGTTGCAGAGGTGTCAATAAGCTTCATTAGTTCTTCGTGGGACTCTTGTGCCGATTTATCACCATAATCAATCAAACCTTTTGAAACCACATGCTCAAGGAAATGTACTCTGTCAACTCCAGGCATCATTTCATAACCAGTAGTTTCCTTTGTAAAATCTATTAGGAACTTATTGACGAAAATAAGCTTATTATCTTTACTCCAGAACGAAATCCCTGAATTAACTTGTTCCAAGCCATTCTGAAGCCTTGCTAAAGCTGCCTCTTGCAATCTTATTTGAGTAATGTCGGATATGTAGGTCACTAACTGACCGTTCCCACAAGCGACCTCTCTAACTTTGTAAATTTTGTCATCCAGAGAAAGCTCACCAACGATAGGGATCTTTTTTTTCCGAGCTTTCTCTCGCAATTTTAATCTTTTCTTAAAATCAGATTTGCTTACTATTGAGTCCCCAATTTTGAGGGATTTTTCGTATGCATCTTTAAAATTTAGACCCCTCCTGGCCGGCATATGCATATTGAGTTTAAACATTTCATTGTAATTGTGATTAAAATCTATAAGGTTGTCGGATGCATCCCACACAGCTAAACCATCACCACTTACGTCGAATGCTTCCAAGATTGCTGCAGCGGAATTATCGCCCTGCATTTGAGTTCTCCTTGATGCTGCATTAACTTTTTACTCTTGAGTCTTAATCGCGCTTAACAAGGTATGTCTAACCATTTATTTGTACCGTACATTAATTATATAAAATTATCACCATACAGTGCCCAAATGCTTCAAAGCTATTTTTAAGTGATTAAAAAATGAACTGAAGTGGGAGCCCGCCCGCGTGCGAGCCGGTCTTATGTCTTTAAACATCTGGTAGACATGTTCTGTCCCTCCGCTTTAGTGCTTTAGCCGCCATGGCTGGGTTGGGAGCACAAGTTGGTTATTAAATGCCTTAACTTTGTATTATATATTCTTTATAAATTTCAAAATAGATTTGGTTCTTGAACGTATAAGAATGACTTCAATGGAAAATATTGTGGTAATAGGTGCTGGCGTAGTTGGGCTGTCTTGCGCTTATAACCTTCTGAACAGCGGCGAAAAAGTTACCCTGCTGGAACGAGGTCGTCCAGGTTGTGGGCAGTCCACGCGAACTGGTGGCGGTATACGCTACCTACATGGAACCCAAGAAAACATTAGCATGTCATTCTTGAGTGAATTATTTTGGAAGAATTTTGAAAGTGAATTCAATGTCGACATCAATTATCAGACAACTGGGCATCTTTTCCTGACTTCAAACCGTCAAAAGTCTGAAGAGTTATGCAGTATTGATCCAGACGGCCTACTAGATTTAAGTGCTTTAGATCGAAAGCAAATTAAAACCAAATGGCCGTATTTACGCCAGCTCATTCAGGATTATGGAGTTTACTGTCCTATTGGTGGTTATTTAAATCACCAAAAAGTTATTGATGGTCTAGTTTTAGGTTCTCATAAACTGGGGGGAAACCTGAGAGAAGGAGTTGAAGTAAATACGATTTCTGAAATGGATAATTCCAAATACCGCATAACCTCTTCAGAAGGGATAATTGAAGCAAACATTATAATTAATTGCGCTGGCGCACATGCGGGCCAGTTTGGCAGATCCTCAAAAGCTGAGCAGTCCTTCACATCAAGACATCATGAGTTGTTGATAGTCAGGCCAGAGAAACCCTTTCCAGAGGACTGTCCATGGCTAATCGACATAGATAACCAAGTTCATACCAGGCCTGATGGGGCTGGCAGAGCTTTAATTGGAGGCTTTCTTGGCAGTAATGAGACGACAGAGCTTCAGGGCTATGATTTCCCAATTTCGGAGGATTGGAAGCAGCGAGTTCTTATTGCGGCAGAAAGGTCATTTGGACTTATTGACTGGGATTCGGAAGTTCTTCAACATTGGGGCGGACTGTATCCAGGCACTGTAGATTATCAGCCAGTTATAGAGGAAGAAAAGCCTGGACTGTTTACGGCTGCGGGCTTTTCAGGAACAGGGTTAATGCACGCACCAGCTGCAGGATTAATTATCAAAGATCTAGTTAAATTCGGAAAGAGTGAAAAAATCAATCTCGCAGCATTCAGCTCACAGAGATTTGAAACACTCAAAAGTGTTTCCGAAAAGACTGGCTTTTGACTATTGAATATTTAGATTGGACACTGTGATGTTGGATTACTGAGCCTGGAGGCGGGTATTAAAAAATTTGCTGGTAAAAAAGCCTTAATCGTTGGTGCTAGCGGTGGCATGGGAAGTGTAGTAGCATCTATGCTTTCAATAAATGGAGTAAGTTGCGCTTTAGTTGGTCGAAACAAACAGAAACTTGACGATATTTTCTCAGTTTGCTCTTCATCTAGCAGTCCATGTTTTATAATCTCTTGTGACATATCCGATAGTTCAGAAATTAGAAAATGTTGCGACGAGGCAATCAACAGTCTTGGTGGATTGAACTATTTAATTCACTGCGCGGGAAACTATAATAAGGCTTCAGCTGATGAGTGCGACTTAGAAGTTTGGGATGATATTATAGATGCAAATCTTCGCAGCACATATCATTTTGCACGATACTTACTTCCACAAATTAATAAGGCACCAGGTGGTGCCGTTATTCGAATTAACTCTAGAGATGCAACACATAAGGGCATAGGTATTCAAACCGCTCAAAAACTGGCTATTGATGGTTACATGGAGGTTCTTTTTGAAGATCTTAGGGAATTCGGTACTAAAGTTTGCACTATTAACCCTGGATTTGTTAATACAACAATGGTGAATCCTGAACGTTTAAATCCAAAACTGATGATGCAACCAGACGATATATCGCAAGCCGTTCATTTTATTCTAAGCACTTCCACAACAGCTTGTTCGACTGAGATAACCATACAACCTCAATGCTCGCCCTGGAAAAAACCTGGTATTCACCTTTAAATTGCTGATACGATGTCTAAACTTTTAAAATTTAAAGCTATCGTATCCTAGAGAAATAAAATGTGGGAGCCGTATCTTAGCAACCTAAGCGTTGCTAGTTTTTGACCCCCATCCATAAATCTGCTGAAAGTACGGTAAAAGGTTTCCCCGGCGTTTCCCCAGAAAAACAAAAGTCTTAGCATGTTTCAGCTAAATCATTGATTTATATGGTGCTCCCACACGGAGGTTTATATCCTTACTACAGCACCATAAACAGACTGGTTTAAGAAATATCAATAACTTATTTATGGGGGCACTATAATAAAATTACAACATATTGACTAAAAAAAACTTTATTATTCTATTCGTAAATATGGTACGAATTTTGGTACGATTTTGTTTTAATCACCAATAATTCAGACTCCACATATTTCTGCAGTGCGTTATCCTAAGGCAAATCATTGGAGAAACAGAAAGAGAGTATTACTAGCTATTGTTGCCACACGTTTCTTTGCGAGTGGCCTTACTGCAGAAGACACCCCTGTTAAAGAATATAGCAGTGACAATCGCCTTATGATGAATGTTCTTACAGCAAGGGTGCTATATAACGGTATGGTGATCCGTATTTGGGAGTGGAATGAGACTGCCAAAGCCTTGGATGCTAAATACGGTGCTTCAAAGGAAGACGGTGGTTATGCTCCGACAGGTTTAATA
>CACPHA010000091.1 GCA_902633655.1 Paracoccaceae bacterium | reverse complement strand
TCATCTGTGACTTGGGAGGTGAGACGACTGGATTAGAAACTGTCGAAATTGATATGAATGAAGCCTTGTCAGCCAGATCACAAATACCCGCTCTGAAGTCTGAAAGAAATTATTCGATTGAACATATAACCCTGTCCGAACAAAACAATTAAATAGGAAAAGGAAAAATTAAGATGGTAAAGTCATTTAAAAAATGCTTGTCGACAATAGTTGCGATCGGTTTTTTATCTGGTCCGATTTTAGCTGAAGATAGTCGACCAGATATAATAATCGCAGTAGATAATTTGTGGAAAACAATGGACCCGGTGATAGGAATCTCCACTACAGGTGGCAGGGTGCATTCGAATATATTTGATACTCTGGTTAGGAGGAACCGCTGGGAGGATCCAAACGGTAACACTCTTGTACCCTGGCTTGCAGAAAGTTGGACTAGGAAGTCTGATTTTGTTTGGGAATTTAAGCTAAGGGAGGGTGTAAAATTTCATGATGGCCATGAAATGGATGCAGATGACGTTGCTTTTTCTCTTTCAGCTGAAAGACTCTGGGGTGAAAAACCAATCGCGCGACGTGGGACCCGTTATGCAAGAGGCATAACAAGAGTCGAGGCAACTGGTGCATATAAATTTGAAATTGAGACCAGCTTTCCTGATCCAAATATGCCGTATCGACTAGTGACACCAATTGGTTTTGTTCTGCCCAAACATTATTATGAGGAAGTAGGAACTGATGCTTTTGGCCAGATGCCAATGGGGACTGGTCCATATAAAACCGTGTCTTTTGATCCTTCGGTAGGCTTTAAAGCGGTTGCTTTTGACGAATGGTGGGGCGGATCAGTACCAGCGAAAAGTTTAAGTTTTGAAATTGTGCCGGAGTTTTCCACTCGCTTTGCTGGATTAGTTGCTGGCAAGTTTGATGTAGTAGTAAACGCACCGTCAGATCAAATTCAGACACTAAAACAGACTTCTGGGGTGAAAGTGATGGAGAAGGGTATAGAAAATTATCCTATGTTTGCATTTAACATGCTGGATACAGAGCTTATACCAAATAATCCTTTAACCGATGTAAATCTGCGTAAAGCGATGGTTCATGCCATTGATCGAACTTCAATAACCAAAGCTATATGGGGTGATGCAACATACGTCCCTACTCCATTCAACTTTCCGGAATATGGGAAGTATTTTGATCCAAAGCGTGAAAGAGCTGTAAAGTTTGATACCGATAAAGCACGAGAACTTCTAACCGCGAGTACTTACGCTGGAGAAGAATTGGTCTGGCATATAACTAGAGGATTTTATCCTAATTATGAAATTGCTGCAGAATTTATGGTGGAGCAATGGGCGGAAGTAGGCATAAACGTTAAAATCGAACTCAAAGATAATTTTTCACTTGCCTATAAACGACCCTTTCATTTGTTGAACATGTCTATGTCGAGCGAATTTTCAGGAGACCCTTACAGGCCACTCTGGATGGATTGGGGTCCTCTTTCCAGCCGAGTTAGGGCAAAGCATAAAACCTGGGATATGACACCTGAGTTTGAAAATTTGGGAGAGGCATTTGAACTTGCCCAAGATTTTGAGTCTCGAAAACAGGCATACCTAAATCTAGTTGCTGAATGGGAAAATGTCACACCTGGAATGTACCTATGGCGTAATGTCGTAAGTTACATAACTGCTGAAGATTTGGCCTGGGATCCTGGAAACTCACCCGTAACAATATTTGATAACAAATATATGAAATGAACAACTTAGATGGCATCGGGGCAAAAACTGCTCCGATACTTTCAGTTTTTAATTTAACAGTTGGCTTGCCATTGTATGGTGATCGACAGTTTGCAGTAGAGGATGTCAATCTAGAGCTAGCACCTGGAAAAACTGTATGCCTGGTTGGAGAGTCCGGTTCCGGAAAGTCAATAATTGGGCACTCCATAATGGGCATGTTGCCGTCCCAGTTGAAATACGTTAACGGGCAAATCTTTTTGAAAGGCAACCTTCTGCCCGAACAGAGGGATCCCAGTTATTCAGCTTTAAGAAGTGTCGAAATGTCAATGATATTTCAGGACGCTAGCTTAAGTCTGAATCCACTACGGAAAATTAGAAAGCAGCTAGAGGAAATCATTAGAACCAAGTACAGTCGCGCAGCAGAACTAGAAAATTTTTTAAAAATTGCGCTCCATAACGTTGAATTAACCGATCATAAAAAAATTCTTAATTCGTACCCTCACCAAATCTCTGGTGGTCAAGCTCAACGCGTTGTTATTGCTGCAGCACTATTGCAAGAACCGTCTTTGCTGATTGCAGACGAACCAACAACTGCTTTAGATGTAACAACTCAAGCAAGTATACTTAAACTGATCGACAAGCTTAAAATCAAACTTAACTTAGCTGTTTTATTTATTACTCATGATTTTGGCGTTGTCGCAGAGATAGCTGATGAAGTTTGTGTACTGAGGGATGGTCGGATAATAGAAAAAGGTGAAACTCAAGCTATTTTGCAGTCGCCTAAGAAAAATTACACAAAACACCTAATATATTTAGCGCAAAAACTTGAAAAAAAAGAAAATGGATATCTAGGAAAAGAAGTCCTAGCACTAGAGAATTTGAATGTGGTTTACAAGTCAGGACGGTTTTTAAATGTAAGAAAAACAAAAGCCGTAGTAGATGTATCTTTTAGTGTAAATTCTGGACAGACACTCGGAATAGTGGGAGAAAGTGGCTCAGGGAAGAGCTCATTAGCTAAGGCCATTTTGCTGTTAGAACAAATTGATAGTGGTTCAATTAAGTTCAAAGGCACCGATATACTTAATTTGAACACTCTAGAGCTGAAACATTTACGAAGGAAAATGCAGATAGTCCTTCAAGATCCATTTTCGGCCCTGAATCCCCGTAAAACCATTTTATCCGCTATTTCGGAAGGACCGATTATCCATGGAGTTTCAAAGACAAAGGCGGAAGAAATAGCTAGTAGGCTGCTTCGGTTAACCGGTCTTGCAAAAAGTTCTTCATCGCGTTATCCACATGAATTTTCTGGGGGCCAGAGGCAACGCATATGCATTGCGAGAGCATTAGCACTTGAACCAGAGATTCTTATTGCTGATGAAGCCGTGTCTGCGTTGGATGTATCAATCCAAGCTCAGATCCTAGATTTATTCAAAAAAATGCAGCAGCGATTCGGTTTCGCTCTAATTTTCATAACCCATGATTTAAGAGTGGCTAGAGCGATTTGTGATACAATTTTAGTCATGAAAGATGGGCAGGTTGTGGAGAAAGGTTATGCAAATGAAATTTTCAAAAGCCCAAAGAACCCCTATACTAAATTGCTTCTAAATTCTGCACCTAAAAGCAATTTTGGTTTATTGGATTTACCAAATTGATTAATTATTCAGTATCAAAATTCCTAAGAGCTGTAATAACCATGCTAATTGCAGTATCCTTGGTTTTTATTTTTATAAGGTTTTCTGGTGATCCTGCTGCTGCTCTAGCCCCGCCAGACGCCTCACAGGAAGTTATTGATCAATATACCGAGATGTTGGGGTTGGATAAACCTTTGTGGCTTCAATATACAAATTATTTGAAAGGTTTAATTCAAGGCGAATTTGGGTATTCGTTGCACACTGGCAGAGCGGTGGAAGATATATTCTTGGAAAGACTCCCTTTTACACTAAACTTGGGAATTACGGCTTTTTTTATTTCACTTTTCTGTGGTGTACCCTTAGGATTTTACGCTGCACTAAATCGTGGGAGTAATCTTGACCGAGTGGTGATGGGCTTTTCTGTCTTTGCCTTTGCAATGCCAAATTTTCTATTTGGACTTCTAATGATTTTAATTGCCGCACTTTGGTTCAATGCATATCTAGGAGGTGAGGCTGCAAACGTTTTATTTCCTGCAATGACCCTAGGTTTGGCTTCTATGGGAAGTTTTGCGCGATTTTCGCGCTCATCACTTTTAGAAGTTATAAACGCCCCTTACATGTACGCAGCGGAAGCTAGAGGCATTTTATTTCACCGGAGAATGCTTTTTCATGCGCTTCCAAACGCGGCCATTCCGCTAGTTACTTTGATTGGATTATCATTGGGTGGCTTGATAGCTGGATCAGTAGTTACAGAGCAGGTTTTTGCTTGGCCTGGTGTGGGACAACTACTCGTTAGATCTGTCGCCACAAGAGATCTTGCAATGGTTCAATTTATAGTACTTTCAGTATCCTTCACAATGGTTACTGCAAATTTATTGGTAGATCTTCTTTATCTATTTATTGACCCAAGAATAAGAGTAGATTGATGCTGCGAGCATTAAAAATTTTAAAAATTTTTTATTTGCAGTTTCCTTTAAGTGTAAAACTTGCGGCTCTTTTCGTTTTTTTATTTTTATTATTCGCTTTGTTTGGCCAGCTAATCACTAACTACGGCTTCCGCGAAACTTCTCTTTTTGATCGTCTAAAGCCACCTGGTTCAAGCGATTATTTTCTCGGAACTGACTCGAGGGGTCGTGATCTTCTTGCGCGTCTAGTCGTTGGTTCGCAAATTACAGTTATAGTTGCAGTTGTTGGCACTTTGATCGGTGCTATCTTAGGTTCGTTATTAGGTATTCTTGCAGCTGCGACACGTGGCAAAACCGAGACCGTTATAGTTGCCGCTATTGACGTCCAGGCTTCTCTTCCAATTATCGTGGTGGCCCTGTTCCTTTTAGCAATGTTTGACAATTCGTTTGTTTTATTTCTGTTATTGGTGGGGCTTAATGGATGGGAAATTTACGCTCGTTTGATGCGTGGTGCCACTCTATCTGCTAAAGAGCAAGGGTACGTGTTAGCAGTGCGGGCATTAGGTGCATCGCCTTTCAGGATTTACCTAATTCATATTCTTCCAAATATATTTAGTATTGCATTAGTTCAGTTCACAATAAATCTTCCGATCACAATTTTACTTGAAACAGCACTTTCATTTTTAGGCTTAGGCGTACAGCCACCGTTAACAAGTCTGGGACAAATTATGAGTGAAGGTCGGGACCGATTGTTGACGGCCTGGTGGCTTACTCTTTTCCCCGGAGCGATAATATTTTTTTTAGCACTGTCAATTTCGATAATAGGAGATTGGTTACGTGACTTCCTCGACCCATCTATAGGAAAAAATTTGTAATTCATCAATAAACAGACTGGAAAAGAAAATATGAAGGTGAAGTTTAAATCAAAAACAATAGGCCCAGTATTTGTAATTAAAAAAAATCAGGAAATACGATATGCTTTATTGGATGTTTCGAAACCCACAAGATTTCCTCCATCAGAAAAACCCTCTCAGACTCTATTAGCATCAGTTGGCGCTTGCTTTGTAAAGAGCATAGACAACGTTGCTCAGAAACAAGAATTAGAATTGGAAGAATTTGTAATTCAAGTAAAGGGATTTAGCTCGATTGATATGCCAGTCAGGATCGCAAAAATTATTGTTTTAATCTCTGGTGGATTATTTGATAAATTAGGTGAGAAAAAACTACTTTTAATGGAAGCCAAAGCAATCTGCACGGTCAGTAACACGCTTAATTGTGAGATAGAATTGGATCATGATTAACCCAAAAGCACCAACGTAACAGGCCGCAATCCTCAGATGGCGCGTGAAGCTCTCGTACTAGCGCTACCGAGTGCTCTTCGTTACTCCCTGGCCCAGTCAAATACTTTTGACATGATGAGAACACTAAAATCTCTAGGAGGTGGCATGCTAAACCCAGACTTTAGAGCGAGTGAGGATCATGACGTAAAGGCTGTTATCAATGAGCTACGGGAAGGTAAAAAGGCAAAAGCTCGAGTTAATTCCAAATTTCCGCGTCTATGGCTCTGCCCGAACTGTTGCGTACTGCTCATTTGATAAATAATCAAAATACTCCACATATCTCCACACTGCGTTATCCTCAAGCAAATCGAGAGATGAGAGGATGTGAGAAATGAGGATGCACAGATTTATTTTAGCGCTGTCATGTATTTTAATGATGCTTGCTGCACCAATATCTGCCCAAGACCTTCAAAAAGGATTAGAAGCTTATAGAAGTAGTGATTACAAGACTGCTTTTAAAGGAATGGAAACCGCTAGCTGAGTGGGGGAATAGTAAGGCGCAATATTGGCTTGGTGTGTTGTATGGACATGGTAAAGGTGTTCATAAGAATTATAAGGAGGCGGCAAAATGGTACAAGCTAGCTACCGAACAAGACAACCTTGATGCTCAAAGTAGCCTTGGTTTGTTGTATTGGGGTTGGTCATGTTTTAGTCCTTGTCAGCGTGTTCCTATGGATTATCAGGAGTCCATAAAATGGTCCAAACTAGCTGCTGAGCAAGGTCATGGTTATGCTCAAAACGCCCTTGGGACTATGTTTATGTCAGGTTATGGTGTCCCTGCCGATTTTGTTATAGCGCACATGTGGTTCAATATATCCGCTG
Organism: Paracoccaceae bacterium; assembly: GCA_902633655.1. Lineage (GTDB taxonomy): Bacteria > Pseudomonadota > Alphaproteobacteria > Rhodobacterales > Rhodobacteraceae > LFER01. The sequence goes on along the minus strand of CACPHA010000091.1, from coordinate 2,150 downwards.
CTAATGGAAAAAAACTGGCAACCCAATTGGCCCCACAGTTGGCGGGGAAAATAACTTTCTTAGTGACACCACAGAAGGGGTGGGGGGCAAAAACTCCCGCGCTTTAGTTGCTAGTTATCCTGCTCTCACATTTTTTTGGACAAGGTTTGATTATTGAAAAATATTTTTCAGTCTGTAGGCTTATTTTACTTTCGTAAAATACCGGAAACTAAGAATGATTAAACTTATTTATTTTAAAATGCGGGCACTTGCCGAGGCACCACAAATGCTGATGTGCTCTTCTGGCGTAGAGTACAAGTATCTGATGTCTTGGGATCATTTTGACGAGCAATGGATTAACGTAAAAGCAAATGTGCCATTTAAACAATTACCAATTTTGGAACTAGATAATGGAACTCAGATTGGTCAGAGCATAGCGATCTTAAATTATATAGAAGCAATAGCAGGTCTTACGATACCTGATCCAGAAAAGGCCGCTGAAGCAAGTTCTGTATTACAAAGTGCACAGGAATTATTTGCGCCTTTAAATCCAACTGTTAATTTCGCGGTTGGTGAAGACTTTAAAGCTAAACGAGATGCGATGAGAGCTGATTTGGAAAGCAGATTTTCCGATTTAGAGCGTTACCTAAATAAATATGATGGGAAGTATTTTGTTGATGACACGCCCAGAGCTGCTGAGTTTGCATGCTTTCACCACCTAGATTTGTCGAAGAAGCTTGATCCAAAATTATTAGATGGATTTCCTCGGTTAATGAAATTTGGAGAGGATATACAAAGCATTGAGAAAGTTTCGGAATATATGGAAAAACGACCCGAGCTAATTGATGTTGGTATAGAGCCGAAACTTGTAATTGACGGCACAGCGCATCCAACAGGTGTGAACAGAACTTAACCAGGACCGAGCAGCTATTTCGCCTTTGCTACTTTCGTGGCTAACAAGCTGAGACCGATAAACGCCTTTGTGGTGAGTGGTTGGTAATATGAGGTGGAGTGGGGGTCAAAAACTAGCAGCGGTTAGGTTGCTAAGATACTATTCTCGCGTTCTCCTTATTGTGATGTAAATCATTGCTAGAATAAGCAGCACATTTATGGTCACAAGCGAAGCTGATACCGGACGGTCTAAGAAAATCCAGTATCCTTCACGTGATATTAATAATGAGCGTCTAAGATTAGCCTCTAAAATTGGCCCTAGTATCATCCCGATAACTACTGGTGCCAAAGGATAGTTAGCAGCACGGAAAAGAAGACCTATCAACCCAAAAGCAAACATCACCTGTAAATCAAAGACTGACGCTTGCAGAGCAAAAGTCCCAATAGAACACAAAAGTAAAATACTTGGGATCAAATACACTTTTGGAACTCGAAGAACGTAAACAAACAGTGGAGTTGCCAAAATGCCTGCTATTAACAAAAAGACATTTGAAAGCAGGTAAACCATAAATATTCCCCCAACAACGTCTGGATTATTCTCAAACATCGCCGGACCAGGAATAAAGCCAAGTATTAGAAGTGCACTCAAAAGCATTGCAGATGATGCATCACCGGGAATACCTAAAGAAAGGGTTGGCACTAAGGTTCCCCCAACAGTTGCATTGTTGGCCGACTCTGTCGCTACGACTCCACCTTCTTCTCCTTCACCATATTTTTCACCAGGCTTTGAAGATGCCTTCGCGATTGCATAACTGGTAAAAGAGCTGATTACACCGCCAGCACCAGGTATTGCCCCAAAGAAGGTTCCAATTGCTGAAGAGCGCACCAGGTTCACATAATGCTTAAGCGTTCTAGAAATTGTTCGAAAGCCAGGCCGTGCAACCTTGACATTTGGTACTTTCAGAAGATCTCTTTTCAACATCTGTAGTGTCATCTCTGAAATCGCAAATAAGCCAACAACGACTGCTACAATGTGGAAGCCATTCAACAGGTTATGAGATCCAAACGTGAAACGCAGACCAGTTGAAAATGAGTCAGTACCGATAGTTGATATGATTAGCCCAAAGCTTCCAGCCAGAAGCCCTTTGATGACAGAACCTCCTGAAATGACTACTATGGCGAAAAGGCCCATTATAGCAAGCATAGCATATTCTGGCGGTGCGAAGTTAGAAGCAAAGTTAGCCAGGATGGGGGCGCAAAAAACTAGAACTATTCCTCCT
>CACPHA010000090.1 GCA_902633655.1 Paracoccaceae bacterium | reverse complement strand
GAAAATGCCAAGGGAAGTAAATCGAACCTCCCTCGGCCAGTATCAGGGAGGAAAAAATGAAAAGCAAAACTCTTCAAATAAAAGAACGTCCTAAAAGACTGAAAGTTTAACTCTGATAGCTATTTATTGCAACATTTAGTATATCTTTTGTTTTTTGAAAAAATTCTTTTATCTTCGATATAATCTTATCTGCCTCTTTTGCATTCGAATAGATAATTGCATTTAAAAGCGGATTCAGTTTTATTGGAACCATTTGTGAGTTTTAGTAAACCAATATAGAAACTTTCAAAATATTGCTATTTGCAGAAGCGATTATACTGTTCACACCGTCTTATGACTTGAACTCAGAATAGCTAATTCGAGCAATTGTCATCAGCTTTTCCCAAATAACAATTTAAGGAAAATATAAAATCGGACTGAGGCATAGATGTTTGAGAATTAAGCAGAGTTTAATCAAATTTCGCGGGATATTTAGATAGTAATGGACCGCCACCACCTTTTATTAAAGTCGCTACTTCGACCTCATGGTAAAAGTCTTCACGGATTAAATGCGCTCGTTCTCGATGCCACTTAACTCTGGTGTCTCGATTTTCTTCAGCTTGTTCCTCCGTCTAATACACTGTTAATACCACATATGATGTTTCTCCGGTGCGCACGGCAATACTAAAATCACAATCTTTTAGAAAACCGTTCTCATAAGCCTCTCTGTGTTATTCGAGAAGTTGTTCATGTCCTTCTTTGGTATATTGTTAGTCCATTATAACTTTAGCGATTGGCATTTTTCACAACTCCTAGAAACTTATTTAAAGAAACTACATTATGCGCATGTTTTACAGTTTTATAAAGACTGAAGCATTGTCACAATAAATCACAATTCCAATGCATCATTTAATTGACTTTTTTGGTTGAATTTTGGGTAGCAATTTCCGCGCATGCGCTTTCTTACTAATCTAGGGATAGCTGATATTGGATATAGCGCGCTCATCTGTTGGCTTTGCGGACGAAATAAATATTTGCCGGGGCTACATTAATACCCGTCATATAATGTAAAGACAGTGCTAATGTATAATTGGCCTAGAAAAGGATGTTCAGGTGCGGCGAGCAAGGAAAACACAATGTCAGAGAACCCGCTAGAACGAGCTAAAGCCTTCTGTGAAACGTATAGCCTCCAACTACCTATAATGGTGGCTCCAATGGCGGGGGCATGGCCTACAGCTTTATCGATCGCTGTTGCTAATGCGGGGGCTATCTGAGCATGTAGTTTCCTACAAATGCAGCCGGAGCAAATATTTAACTGGGTCCAAGAGATGAGGGCAAGGTCAAATAGGGTGTTTCAGCTCAAGGTACGGATACCCGATTCAGAGCCGGTGCGGGACTTGAACCATGAAGCAAAGGTACGCGCATTTCTTGGTCAATGGGGACTAGAGGTCTCTTCAGAGGATGCGGAAGGCTCTCCGCTGAATTTCGATGCTCAATGCGATGCCATGTTAGCTGTTTGTCCACGCGTTATCTCATACATCATGGGTGCTTATCCTGCTCCATTCGTAGCGCGCATGAAAGAACGTGGAATAAAATGGTTTGCAACTATGACTTCTGTTAAGGAAGCATTGGCAGCTGAAGCTGCTAGTGCGGATGGCATTATAGCGCAGAGCGTAGAAGTTGGTGGTCATCGCGGTTCATTTGAAACTGAAGATATTTCACGCTCGCTGGTTGGGCTCTTTGCCCTACTACCTGCAGTCGTTGATGCTGGAAAGGTTCCAGTGGTTGCAACGGGCGGCATTGCTGATGCCAGAGGGATGGTGGCAGCATTGGTTCTCGGCGCTTCAGCGGTGCAGATCGGCACAGGTTTATTACGTACGCCTGAAGCTGGAATTGTGTCCCCTTGGGCCAGTACAATTGGAACTGCTTTACCTTAAGATATTGTCCCTACTAGAGCTTTATCCGGACGATTTGGAAGGTGCGCTCGTTATGCCTATACAGGGGCTGCAGAAGAAGGGCCAATCCCAGCTCCCTATCCAATACAGGGTAACATCAAAAAGGCAATGCGAGCTTCCGCGAAAGATTTTGATAGGATGTAGGCTTGGGCGGGTCAGTCGGCTGGTTTAGCGCGGCCTGAACCAGCCGCAGAACTGATAACGGATTTATGGAAAGCCGCTTAAGAAATTTTGCAATAGTAAATTTCAATTACTGTGACTTTTGAGAATTTACGGGTACATTACTTCCAATGGAAAAGGAATTTAACATCACCCTAACAATGTAAATCAGTTCACACTTTCTTTCTCATGTTGGAGCAAGCAAAATGTTATTTTACCAACAAAACTTTGCAAGATTGCGTACTTTAAAAGGATAATAGGAGAAAAATAAAATGGTAGATATATCGTTACGCAATGAAATTTTAGCTTCTGTTGAGGAGGGATTTGAAAAACAGCTGGCTTTCACCCAAATGCTTATGCGTTTTAAATCTGAGCGTGGCCAAGAACAAGAATGTCAGGATTTTGTTTATGACGAACTTGCCAAGCGTAACTATAAAATGGATCGGTTTAGGATGGATCGCGAAGCTCTTTCTGCGCACATTGGCGGTGGTAAGATTACGGACCAACATTCAGATGTGCCTATCGTTGTGGGCACCCACATTCCACAAGATAGAAAGGGTCGCTCACTAATTCTGCAGTCACATATTGATGTGGTGCCAACTGGCCCGGAAAAAATGTGGACACGCCCCCCTTTTGAACCTGTAATTGAAAGTGATTGGCTCTATGGTCGCGGTGGCGCAGACATGAAAGCGGGATTTGGAGCAATCTTTTTCTGTCTAGATGCTTTAGCTCGTGTAGGTTTTAAGCCAGCATCTACGATGCATATTCAATCTGTTGTTGAAGAAGAATCAACAGGTAATGGTGCATTGATGACCCACCTCGCAGGATACAAGGCAGAGGCAGTACTTATACCTGAACCTGAAGAAGAGATGTTAGTTCGAGCTAATACAGGGGTGATATGGTTTGAAATCGAGGTTCAAGGTATACCCGTTCATGTCCGAGAAATGGGGGCTGGAAGTAATGCAATTGATGCCGCCTATCGTATTATGGGAGTCTTGCGTGACTTGGAAGAAAACTGGAACCAGAGAAAAGGAAATCACCGTTATTTTGAAGAACTTGATCACCCTATAAATCTAAATTTTGGCATTATTGAGGGCGGTGATTGGGCCTCTTCAGTACCTAGTTGGGCTAAAATAGATTGCCGATTTGGTATTTACCCTGAGATTCCAGCAAAAGACGCCGCAGAGGAAATCATAGAACGCTTAGCGGCTTTCGCCGCCACAGATTTTTTTTTAAGGGACATGCCTCCCAAGATTACTTTCAATGGTTTTTATTCGGAAGGATATACTCTTGAGCCCGGTTCAGAAGCAGAAAACGTACTGGCACAAGCACATCAGGGTGTGACCGGTACTCCTTTAAAAAGTTTTGTAACCCCAGGATATTTGGACACCCGCGTTTATGCGCTTTATCAGAGCGTGCCGGCACTTTGCTATGGACCCATTTCGGAAAATATCCACGGTATTGACGAAAGGGTAAAAGTTTCTTCTTTAAAACGCATTACCGGAACAATGGCACTTTTCGTGGCGGAATGGTGTGGGCTCGAAAGAATTTTCAAGCCGGAACCTTATTTGTAAACTATTGTCTCTAATTAGTTGAAAATTATATAACCAAGTTTGCTCAACTTGATTGGAATTATTCGGAAGTAAAGGTTAACAATATTTACTAAAATTTCAGTTCATACATTAACTTTTCCCACCATCGAAGCTTTGAAAAACCGCATCAATTTGGACTACACATATTGCTTTACAGCGTTAACCTGAGGCTAAATGACATGACATTTCTAAATATAAAATTGATCAAGGAAAAATCGCTTCAGATGCACCGTACTATATCAGCCTAGATTTTTATGTTATTTCTTGCAATCACGTTTGGTTTATCATTTTCGATTGTGAAATATATATCTCAACATATTTCTAATCCTATTCTTGTATTATTTTGGCAGACGACTTTTGCATTTATGTTATTGTTTTCTGTTTCTCTTTTAAGAAAACAGCGCTTATGTAACCGTCTTATATTACAAATTCCGATTTTCATTATATCCTTTTTTGGAGTAATCGCTCCTTGGGTTTGCATATATCTAGCAGCCCCACATATCTCGGCTGGCAGTCTTTCATTATTACCTTCATTAGTGCCGTTTTGCGCTTTTATTATAGCTTTATTGGCCCGTATTAAAAGGTACCATTACCTTCGTGCCCTTAGCCTCATACTTGGGTTTTATTCCGTATATCTTCTAATTTATTTTCCAGAAACCAACAATATTGGGAGCTTGGACATATGGATTCTCGTGAGAGCCATGGCTCCTTTATTCATTGTGGGCGTAAATGTATTCGTTGCTAGTGCTCGTTTCAAATTAGTGGACCCTTTTACAATCGCATTTGGCATGATTGCTTTCGCTACAATTATGTTAACACCATTAGTTATTTTTAAAGCTTCACCGTACTTTTTGTTCTGGAATCTGGCTTTGTGTGGTGCCATTTTTTTGTTAAGCGCAATTGCCGCGGTTGGATCGAGTATTTTTATGACACTTTTAAAAACGTATGGTCCCGTATTCGCGAGCCAAGTGAATTACCTTGTCACGACCGCCGGCGTAGGATGGGGTATAATATTTTTTTCAGAAGTCCACGAAACTCGCTTTTGGTTCGCCTTAGTTATTTTGATTTTCGGACTGGTATTCATAAGACCCAAGACAGAAAAACGCTGAACGTGCTGATACCCCTTTAAAATTCTTAATTTTGCTGTTGAGTTGCTCTAGGGAAAATCGGTAAAAAAATTCATGTATGGATAGTTGTCCAGTTTGAATTTAATACACGAGTTTTGCTTACCTTGCTTTCCAAAGTCTGAAATTTATTTTAATTATTTTTGTGGCGTTTGTAGCGTTCATGATGACTGTCTTTAATAAGAAATACCTCGACTAGTTCCGTGGGAATGTAAATTATAAAAAAACTCGCCAAAGACGACTTCTTAGTATGGGAAAATAGATAAATTTTTAATAACGCCACTTTTGGTTAGCCATTTGATTATCGATCACGAGGCCATAAAGAGCATTGTAAAGCATTGAATAGGATTTATGAATAATGAAGGTGAGTACTCAAGCAGCCTAACTCTAGAAGAAAATCTTATGGATCTTGGTTCGCATCAAAGAGAGTTCATGCTTATGATATCTTTTACTTCTTCCGTAGTAACCCTTGTTAAGCAACGGTATCCTGGCTTTAGAGCATAGAAATCTAAAAGATCGCCTTTTTAGTTTTATTTGTAATTTCTGCCCGTAGAATCCGATATTATAAACTTTATAAACACTGCATTGGGTTTTTATAAAAGAAATTTACCTTCAAATAACTCTAGATATTGAATTTCTCTATAGATCGATGAGCATCAATTATTAGTTGATAGAGCTAGGTTATGAAAACCGTTCTATATTTTTATTCACCGTACAAATCTATACTAAAAATTTTGATTTTTATCCACGTCATTTTTTCTTGAGTTCTGTGATATATTTACCAGTAAATGCCGTGTAGCCAATTTCTTTATGGATAAGTTCATTCTGCATAATTTTATGTAGGTCAGGTAATTTGTGAAACGGTACGGTCGGGTAGGTGTGGTGTTCAGTGTGGTATGGCATATTCCAAGCAATAAATCGTACGAAACGGTTGGTGAAAGTCGTGCGGCTGTTTTTGAACATGTTTGCCACGGTCGGGCAAAGTGCATGTTCGGCCAGAAGGTAAAAACGCAGGAAAGGTTGCCCTAAAAATATGGGAATAATCCAGATCCAAAGCAATGTTGCAGACTGAAAAAACATTGAGCTCCATAAAACCGTTATATAACTTAATATAAGAAGGCGGGCTTCTTTGACGACACTTGCAACTGCCTTCTTCGGTAAGAAGCTTGAATTGCAGTCACCCAATGCATTTTGTAAGAGAATTTTGAAATGGTAAATCCATGTTGGAATTCCTGAAACATGGTTGATGTAACTCAAAATTGTTCTGGGCTTTTCTGTGGCTAATTCAGGATCTTTTCCGGGAACTTGCGTAAAGCGATGATGTGCAAAGTGAAAGTATTTGAACCAAATGGGCGGTAAGAAAATTAAAAACCCACTCACCCGCGCCGTTACGTCATTCAACCATTTTGTTCTGAATGGCGTCTGATGCACTGATTCATGTAAAAGTGTAAACAGGAACACTATCAAAATACCTTGCGGTATCATCAACAATTGCCAACCAGGCGTGCCCAAATAAATGGCAAGGCCTAAGATTATAATTAACCCCCAATGCAAAGCGAGGTGTTTTATTCCTGGTCCATCAAGGCGTTGTGTAAGTTTCTTGCGTGTCTGACTTGAAAGGTTACTCAGAAAATCTTGGTGATTCATGTGTTTTTGCTCGATTTAGTTGATTGGGTTATAATCTAAGGCAATTTTTGGGCAAGAACCATTGTTGGGGCTGGCCAAATTACTATACTCGCCGGTGATAGGAGTTTGTAAAATGGGATACAGATCAATAAACGAGATTTTTAATTTTCTTGATCAGCAAGAATTTGAGAGCGCATACGCATGTATTCATGATGACTTTATGTATTTGCGTGAAGTAGAAATGCTTTCCCTTGATGACTTTAAGGAGCACATGCATGAATTTGGCTCGGGTGTTCTAACATCTGCCAATCGTGGCACTCATCATGATGATGCATATTCAACTACCTTCACGCATGATGTGACTTGGAACAAAACTAAAAGCATTTTTCAGGCAGGCACAAAAAACAGTTAGAGTAACGGCTTTAAAAAAAATGGCCTTTTGTGGCGGCAAATGATTACCTACATGCGTTAAGGCTCCGTTCCAATTCGTTAGTGTTAAAATCCGATAAATCTGATTACCATTTTTTAAATTTTTAATTCGATAACAACTGAAATACTCTCGATTTTTGGATTATTATAAATTAAGACACATTTAGATTTTTTAGGTCCATATAGTTGAAAAATAGTTATTTTATCATTTATATATTGGCGCTTGCAAATGCTTCTACGGTAGTTGGGATGGGTCTTATTACGCCGTCTATTCTTATCATAAAAAATGATTTTAACGTATCGTCTGAAATTGTTCAATTAATTTTGACTTTTTATATGGCTGCTGCTGGGTTAGGACAGTTGATTTTTGGCACGATATCCGACCGGTTTGGTAGGCGACCAATTCTGCTTATGGGTGGATTTTTATTTACTTTTGCAAGTGTGCTTTCTGTTTTTTCACCAGATATTTATTTTCTACTATTTTTAAGGGTAATCCAAGGTTTGGGAGCAGCTGCGTGCATGTCGATGGCTCGTGTAATAATTACCGATAGTTTTAAAAAGAGTGAGGCCGCTGAAAAGTTATCATTATTAACAGCCATAATGGTTATTTTTCCCCTAATTTCATTAATTTTAGGTGGGTTTATTGCAGAAACTATTGGTTGGATTGGCACCATGTATATCTTTACTATGTTTGGATTTATTATTTTTGGTTCTGTCCTTTTTAAAATTTCTGAAACAAAGACCCTCAGGCTAGATAGTTTAGATATTCGTAAAATTTTTGAGTCCTATTTAAGTGTGTTAAGCAATTCAAAATTTGTTTTGTTCACACTAATCTGCTCCATTCAAAGTGGGGTTTTCTTCTCATCATTCGGATTTATGCCTTATGAATTTGCAAGAATAGGCGTGGCTCCTCTTGAATTTGGATTCTGGTTCTCTTTTGCAGGCATAGGTTATTTTTTTGGGAATATCGTTAATAGAAAGATCGCAGCTTTTTGGGAAATTGAAAAGTTGGTAAATATCGGTTGTTTCTTTTCTCTAATATCTTATTTGGCGATATTGGTAATGAATTTGAATGGCTTCTTAAGTCCATTTTATATATCAATACCTCTCATTGTCTTCGGACTTGGAAATGGATTTACAGTTGCTAATTGTATTGCCGGTGGAGTTTCAGCTACGGGAAGACATTCAGGGACTGCGACTGGTATTACTGGCGCTATGCAAATGTTGTCGGGAGGAATTTTCGGGACACTTATAATAAATCTTGGAGGAGATCAAAATTTCTATATTTGTCTTATCTTTGTTAATGTATTGTGTGCCGTAGCATTTTTGTTGGCAGTAATTAATTACAAAAATACCAAGTGAAACATCTTTGTTAATGTTATATTCTTTTGAAAAAGTATGGTTTGCCGTATGAAGTGGATTTTCTAGACGCAAAATTTAAAAAGAGCGTAGTTGCTTTTCGAAAAAGGATAATATGATTCCAAATTTTCCTGTAGAGCGTTATTCTGAATTCAATCTTTGGAGATGTATATGTCTGGCGCACCTCGTAGATTGGGTGAACTTATAAATGTGGGTGCTAAAAATCCAGATCGTAAAGCGCTTGATATGTTGGATATTGATAGACCTACATTGGATTGATACTTTCTTGCAAATGGGATGGGTTTTCCTGCAGTACGGGTATGGGAAACGGAAGAATTCAATACTCAACTCACATGCGCAATTGCAAATACTGGACCTAATCTAATCGAGGTTATGATAAACTAGCTGTCAATCAGTAGGACACATATAAATGTGGTGTGATTGAATAAACTTAACTTTCTGGCAACCAGTAGTTCTTTA
>CACPHA010000089.1 GCA_902633655.1 Paracoccaceae bacterium | reverse complement strand
TTCTTGACTGTCACACAGGATCTGTAGAAGCCCTATGCCAACGCCTCTTGATGTATCGATTACGAAAAGATGTCAGAATCACTTCAACCGATTTAATCGTAAGTTGCGGGATAAACGACAACCCAGAAGGTGCAATGATTGATCCCAGACACCCGGATATGGGGTGGCGATATTATGGTGAACGCCTTGATGTGGACTTTGTGGATTGGACAGCACTTCGTATACGCTTGGGTATTCCTGCGCTTGAGAAGGAGTTATTGGCTGATACCTATATCCTTGAGATGCGGTTTGAGCAGCTAAACGGGGTAGATTTTCGCAAGGGCTGTTACATCGGACAGGAGATTACGGCCCGTATGAAGCATAAGACCGAGTTGCGTAAAGGCATCGCAAGAGCCAAGTTGTCCAAGGAAGTACCTCTGCACACCCGAATCACTTCCGAAGGGAAGGATATCGGATTTGTTTGTTCTCAATCTGCTGGTGAGGCGCTTGTCTATGTTAGGTATCAGAAAATTGGGGAAACGATGATAGCAGGTGACGCAGAAGTCATGGAAGTCAATCCGGATTTTGTAACATAATATTTCCGCCCTTATAAGGAACAGTGATATCCAGGGGCTCATGCACGCTCTGAATATTCCATCGATTCGGTATTGATCACTATCTCTTCGTCTGTTGCGACAAACGGTGGCACTGCAACCCTCACACCATTGTCGAGCAATGCAGGCTTAAAGCTGTTCGCCGATGTTTGACCTTTGATAACGGGTTCGGTTTCAACAACCTTGCAGGTCACCTTTTGCGGTAAAGTAGCATTAAGCGCTTCCTCTTCGTAGAATTCAACTATGATCGTCATCCCATCCTGAAGAAATGGTCTGCGATCACCGAGCAATTCAGAAGGTAATTGCACCTGCTCATAGTTTTGTGTATCCATGAAGATCAGCATCCCGCCGTCTTCATACAAAAATTGCTGGTATTTTTGTTCTAGTCTAACGCGTTCCACCTTATCAGCACTTCGAAATCTCTCGTTCAGTTTTGATCCATTACGCAGATTACGCATTTCAACTTGCGCAAATGCACCACCTTTGCCTGGCTTAACATGGTCTACCTTGGTGGCAGCCCAAAGTCCGCCATCATGTTCAAGAACGTTTCCTGGACGAATTTCATTTCCATTTATTTTCGGCACTCTTCCCTCTGTCTTTATTTCTTGAATTAACTCACGGCGAGGCTATATATAACCCCGGTGAGTTTAGCAAGCGGAGCAACTACTAGAAACTATTTGTCGTTGATTTGCACAAAACGCATAGCAGGTATGCGAAATTGCACTACCCGAATCAAAATTTTTAGTCCATAAGCTGGTTCACGTCTAAATTAAAATGATAATTAAAAAGGACGCTGAGATGCGAGATTCCGTTGATGCAACAGCTTTCAACTCTGAGCAAGGGAACAGAGCACGAAAACTTTTCGCTGCTGTGGTACTGGCGGCTTTGGATGACGCAATTGCGGATGATAAAAAATACGGGAATGGACCTGAACAGATTGCCCGTTGGGCGCGTTCGCGTGATGGACGTGAGGTTTTGTCTTGCGCAGGGATTGACCCAAACGAGCGCGTTGTGGAAGGGCTTATGTTATTTGTTTCAAAGGGTATAAGAACATCTGTGGCGTTGTCTCGCGAAGAATGTGAACGCCGCCAAAATGCTGCTTTACAGCATCCAAAAGCAGCCTGAACAAGATTAAAATTCCATAGCAAGGGTCTTCAAGTTTTGCCATTTGTAGGCATCAGTGGTAGATTATTTTTTTAAATTTTTCGAAAACGCCACCTCAATCTCACGATGGACCATTGCACGAATATTAGAAGTAATGCTCTCGCCTAACGAGCTACGTAATTCTTGGCGAATTATTTCAGCAACTATGAGCCGTAACGCTTCGTCATCAATATATTTCGAAACTTCTTCACTTTTTCCTGATGCGCCATTCCCCAAGCCTTGATAACCAACTTCCCCTTCCAAAGAATCTGTGGTGTCACCTTGAGCGACACCAACCTTTTGCGTTGGACTTTCAGTGTCTAAAATCAATTCCTCCAGTCGCAAGCTTTCACTTTTAGGCACTTGATATTCCTGTTCGTTTATTTCGGCGCTCTCGTCTATAATTCGCAACGAGGAGTCCAGTAAAAATTTATCGTTTTGGTTTTCTTTAGTCACATGATCCTGGGCATCGTAATCATCTGAAATTATTTTCTTTAAAGACTCCAATACATCGGAAAGTTCATTTTCACCCAATGAGTTATTCATAGATATGTTTGCCTCCTGCACACTTGATCTGTATTAGGGCACAGTGCCAAGGATTTTCACGAAACTGCTATTTTGAAATAGCCTTTAAGATTTGATCGAGTTTTTTACCTCTATTGCTCATTGACGTTGGTGCCGACTCAACAAGGTTATAATACTCCAAAGGGTCGTATCTCTGGACCGGTAGATTCAAATGATCTATAGTAAGTTTACCCACTTGTACTAAAACGCGATAAGCCGCGATAAATTCATCCGCCTCAGCAGAAATCAGTCCGGCTTGGGCATCCAAAAGCTCTTGTTCGGCATTGAGGACATCAAGTGTGGTGCGCGCACCCACTTTGGCTTCCTCTCGCACACCTTCAAAAGCAACCCTAGAAGCACTTATTTGCTCTTCACTAGCCTTTCTCCCTGCTTTAGCCATTTGCAATAGCGCGAAAGCGCTACCGGCTTCCTGCTCCAATTTCAGACGTGTTAGATGAAGTCCAGAACGTTGCGCATCCCGCTGGGCTCTTGCCTTACGCAATAGTGCTGGAGTACGCCCTCCTGAGTAAATTGGCCCGCTTGCCGATAAAGAAATACTTCCAGAACGTTGAAAATCATCAGCTTCTTGTTCCGTATAACCCAGTAAAGTAGAAAGTTTGACAGACGGTTTAAAAGCACCCCCTGCGCGCTTCATGTTAAACTCTGCTTGCTTAATATCGTGTTGAATGGAAATTATATCAGGATGGTTTTGAACTGATGCTTTTTTCGTGGCCAACGAAGAGCTAGGCAATTGTGGAAGCTTTCCAGGCTCGGATAGGCTTCCTGCTGGGTCGCCGATGGTTTGCTTGTAAACCTCCTCTGCCTGCGCCAAACTGCCTTTGGCCGATGCCAAAGAGCTTACTGAAGCTGCGAGACGTGCCTCCGCAAGCGCCACATCGGTCTTAGTCACCTCACCGACTTCAAAACGATCTTTGGCTGCCTTCAATTCTTCCTGAATAACCCTCACATTGTTCTTACGCAAAGCAACATATTTGCGTTCTCTTCGAACCTCCATAAAAGCTTGCACAGTGGTAAAAAGCACCATTTGCTCCACACTCACAAGCTTTTGGCGCGTGGACAAAACCGCCTCTTTGGCCGCCGCAACTGCGAACCTGTTTTGACCACCATCATAAAGTGTAATGCTCGCAGTCAAGCCAACACTTGCCTCCGTACTAGCTGTGTCCGTCTCTTGGCGAACGGAAGAAGAGTTCAAAGCCTGTACTTTGTTACGTTCAATACTTGCGGACCAGCCCAAAACTCCACGTAAAAACGATGCCGCCACTGCAACATCTTCATCGGCAACTCTCAATAGAGCTCGGTTTTGTTCAAGAAGGCCACTATTATTATACGCCTTTACCATCACCTGGCGTAACGACTCCGCATTTGCAAGCTGTGGAATTAAAGGGCATGCCACTATCAGTACAACAGCCACTATTTTATAGAATTTTTTAATCATCTTCTTACCAACATACTTTAGACACCCCATTGGATATTACGTTGCCAATGAAGAGCCATTTAGAAAATTCAAAGAACAAAATTGCTCACTTTATGAAAACCTTTCAGTACTGGTGCGCCAGCATTAAATGCAAAACGCCAATTGATTTGACCATCAAATTTATATCCGATCCGAGCTTCTCCAAGCCGTCCTTCCATAAATAACGCCGCTATTCGTCCATCATTCTTTAGCTGAGACAATATGGCCAAGGGAATGTTCTCTACAGCTCCTTGAATTATGATTACATCATAAGGTCCATGCTGCGGTGCACCCTCGTGCAAAATTCCTTTTTGCACGCATATGTTATCAAGCCCCATCTCCTGTACAGTTTCTTCTATTTCAGCAATGCGGGCACAATCATCCTCGAGAGCAACGACTACCTCCGCAAGGCATGATAATATAGCTGAAGAATAGCCTAACCCGCTTCCAATATCGAGGACCAATTCGTTTTGACCTACATCTAGAAAATCTAAAAATTTTGCTAGAGTTCGTGGATCGATTACAACACGACCATCGTCAAATGGAACGTTTTCACCAATATATGCAACTTCACGTTTATCGCGGGGAACAAAGTGCTCCCTGGGAATCTTTAACATTGCTTCCAATACCGGAAATTTAGTTACATCTGCTGGTCTGATCTGTGTGTCGACCATAATTTCGCGTCTTGTTGCAAAATCGCTCATAGTTTGTCTCAGATTATTTAACTTCAAATCTGGTAGTGCCACATTCGGTACGCGGGAGCAACGGCCAGATGAATAAAGAGCACGTATTGTCCTTATTGCAGAATTGCAGACCCCATTTGACATTGGGAGTCATGCTATTAACTAAATGTAACTTCTTAAAGGAGTGTTAAAATTTGTTTTTAGGCACTAGTCATGGGTTGCACGCGAAAAACTTAGCTCGATGCAGAATTTTTTAAGACAATATCTGAACGTTGAACTTAGGGGGCAATCCAATGCCCCAGCCATTCACCATCAAAATAAAACTGCGCTCTGCAATGATTTTTTTTAAGATACAAAACGTCAATCTTATGCAACCAGCAATCCACTACCACGAATTTGTTCTCAGAACATAGCGTTTTGTAAGCGTAGGGCGCCTCAATTTGAGTTCCAGTAGGTGGAGCTTTACCATAGGAAGTTTGGCTGATCGCGGGTACCCTTTCCCAAAGTTTTGCGCTCTTCTGATCTTGCCTCAGCCGAGCTTCCCCAGAAAGGCGCAGCTGCACTGAAAGTTCAGGTTTCCAAATCAAGATTTGCGCTTTGGGGTTAAGACAAAGACTTTTACATTTGAGAGAATCTGAGTCTGTATAGAATTCTAATAGTCCTTGAACAGCATCAAGGCCACGCAAGACTACTGAGCAAACTTGAGGTTGGTTACTTCGATCCACCGTAGCGAACGTGATTGTCTTTTCTTCAGTAATACTGCTGCAGGCAGCACTCTCCAAAATACCCCAAGCATTCTTCAAAACGATGGCTAAATTAGGATCCATTGAACGGCTCCCTAAAAAAATTTTTGTTCGCCTAATTCATGACCCTTCAGGCCCGAATTAATTACCTGTTTGTAAAAACTTTCAAGTGTGTCACTACCATACTCCGGTGTCTTCTCCGCTGAATACCTTTTTGCATCTCGATCCCAAAATAACATCGACTCAGTTGCATAATAATGTGCGATACGCAGAAGCTCTTGCTTATCAGATAGCCTCTGAGAGAAAAATCCAAGAGGAGCCATAAGCGTGCCTATGACGCTAAATGCTGCGCTTGGAATCTGGCGAATTCGACAAGGTTTATCAATTAACCGAAAGATCATTTCGCCCTGTTCCTTTAGAGACACCGAGGGACCTGGCCCACCTATCGGCAGTATTTTGTTTAGTTTTTCTGGCAACTCAATGCAATCGCACATAAATAAAGCTAAGTCTCGGCCAGAAATCGGCTTACAAGCGGTCCTCGTGCCATTATCAAAAACACAAAAAGGCTTTCCAGCCTTCACATTCTCTATTTGGCCTGCAAGTGATTTAAAATAAGCAGTTGGTCGTACGATTGTAAAAGGCATACCAGACGCTACAAGAACTTCTTCAAAGGCTAGCTTTGCAAACTGAAATTCAAGCCTCGGTTTTTGAACACAGATCGCGGACAACAGCACAAACTGTTCTGCATGCCCGCTTTGTGCAAGCGAAAGTAAATTTTTATTTGCTTCTAACTCTACTAGCCAGGAATCCTGTCGGCCTCCAGACCGGCTACCGAGACAGGATATTACCACATCAATTCGCGGAATTGAACCTTTTATTACTTCGATATCTGCTCTCGAGCACACTTCAACGTTTATATTGCCATAAATCAAAGCATCTTGAGCTGGAGGAGTTGAACGTCCAATAGTGATTACGCGATGACCGCGCGAAACTAGGGTTTTACACAAATATTGTCCAATGTATCCGGTAGCTCCAGCGACAATAACGGTTTTAAACTTTGAGCTTATGTCCAAATTCATGTAGGCTGTCATTTTTTGTCGCGCCTATGCAGTCCCAATGGTGTGTTTACACTACATATATAGAGCCTGCATAATTTATTTCGCCTGAGTGGCCAATAAAATCTCCAAGGGAAGCCACACTACTCAAAGTCTGAAAGGTGAGTCTTAAGAAGCTTAAATGCTTCGGACTTAATTTGAGATACACGACCAGGGGTAATATTTAGAACTTGCGCGATTTCATATATATTTAAGTCTTCCACATAATAGAGTTGCATCACCTGTGCTTGTTGCTTCGTAAGTGTCTTTAAGGCCGCTGCCAATACAACACGGAGGCCTTGACTATCAATAAGTCTCTCGGGTTCAATATTTGGCGCCGCAAAAACCATAGAATATTCGTCGTAATTTTCAGTTAAGCTTTCTGATACATTAGCTTCAAATAAGCGCATCCAGCGATAATACTCATCCATCGACAATTTGAGCGATTTTGCAATTTCCTCATCAGTTGGATTTCGTCCAAACTCAGACATCAGTTCAGAACGTTTTGCCTCAATCGTTTGCTTAACTTGAACGGCAGATCTATTCAAATTGCTGCATCTACGGATAAAGTCTAGCATTGATCCCTTGACTCGAATACTGGCGTAACTTTCGAAAGACGCCCCCTCTACCGCTGTATATTTTTGCGCTG
This sequence comes from Paracoccaceae bacterium, assembly GCA_902633655.1. GTDB lineage: Bacteria > Pseudomonadota > Alphaproteobacteria > Rhodobacterales > Rhodobacteraceae > LFER01. The sequence goes on along the minus strand of CACPHA010000089.1, from coordinate 1,897 downwards.
CATCGACTAGACCCTCAAGACCGGACTGCAAGAGATCATCGAGCTCAATGAATGTCGCAACCCTAGAATGTAATTTAAACGCAATCCGGCGTACCAAGCCTTCATGCTGACGCACCACTCGATTTATATCGTTTGGGTTCTCTTGGTACTTTTGGCCTATCAAGCGGCTGTCCCTGACTATCTATATTATCAGTTTAAGATGTAAAAAAAATCATTTCAATTCAATTTCATTAACTTTGCAAACATTACCCTAATTTATTGGTCTTTATTTTGTAAGTTTTGCAATCATATCATTATCGGCTTGGATCGCCTTACCAGCAGCAGAAAAAGCTTGTTGACTATTAATTAAAGTAACAAGTTCGGAAACTAAATCAACATTCGACACCTCAAGATTTCCAGATCGTATCTCACCAGTTCCATTATCACCAGGTGTAAAGATACCAAAAAGGCTAGCATCCGGAGTTGCTAAGAAATGGCCATTTCCCAACTGTTTCATTGCAGAGGGGTTATCAAAATATGCTAGTCCGACTTGTGCCCCGGGCTCTGGCGCTCCAACGCCATAAGCTGTCATTATAAAGCCCTGCGGATTTATATTGAATTGAGATAGCGGTATGCCATTTCTTTCATATTCTATCTGAATTGGTGTTCCTTCTTTCGATAATACAAACTGACCGTCGTTGGAAGTCAAAAATCCATCGTTATTTAATTGCAACGAACCATTTCTACTAAATGAAATATCCTCAATAGAATCTGGAGCTGCAAACATTAACATACCATGTCCATTAATTGCTATGTCTGTAGAAACACCCGTCCTTTTGAGGTTTCCCGGATGGTGGATGACACGGTTGCTATTAACAGTAGACCCACTACCTGGTTGTACGGGTGAGGAAGCCTGCATATACATGTCTTCAAAAATTGCTTCGCTACGCTTGAAGCCGTTTGTGCTGGCATTGGCAATGTTATTTGTAACCACGCCAATTTTATGGGTTGCGGCATTGAGCGCTGTTTTGATTATATTGATCATATCTTAAAACTGGTCTGACTTGTTTCGTTGTAAGATCTCTTGCACGTTCTGTGCCAAAAAAAAAAACTTAACTATTTGTTACATTTCCACAAGCGGCGCAACGCTGAAATCTCTAATATTTTCAAAAGAAGCGGACCTCTTTCCATATAATGAACCAGTATTAAGAACTGGTTTCTTAATATTGTAATTTTTTGGTGTTGATTGATTAGAAAACAAATTTATCATGTTAGGCAAGTTACCATCGAAATATGCAACAACCTCATAAATTGGCGTCTCCAATACTGACGGCAGTTTCATTGCCTGAAACTTTGAGAAATACACTTCATTAAATTTAGAATTTCGGGAGTGGTAATATTTTATCGCCTGCTCCCAAGATCCCGTTTCTGCGAAAAGTTTTTCGAGGTAGCTTGACGCATATGCGACATTTCCCAATGGCGAGAGCATTGCACTTAATTCATCAAAAGCGTTACCATGCCAACGCAGGTTTAGTTGCATGCATCCAATATCAACATTTGTTTCACCGCTTTCACGCAGACTTACCAATGTTTCAAGGCTTTCTTCGAAGTTATCAAGAACATAACTTTCGCCTGCATTGTTCAGAGACCATGGCCAGCTCACAAACTGACCATCCACATAACGTCCCGACTCTAAGCGCGCAATTTTATATAGGATATCTATGGGCACTGTCGTAGATCTTGCAGCGAGCTCAATACTTTTATCACAAACATTAGTTGCATTTGCTAGTGATGGGCTACCAGATAAAAGCACTATCAAAGATGAAAAGAGGCCTAAAATTTTAGTGGTTTCAAACCAAAATATTAAGCTTTTTATAAGATCGACGATGTTTTTCATCTCAAAAAATCAAACAAACTC
>CACPHA010000088.1 GCA_902633655.1 Paracoccaceae bacterium | reverse complement strand
CTTTTTTATTGGTCAAGTGATGATACTGGATCTGAGTATTATTCTATTGCCATCCGCGATACCGAAACCCTGCAGGATCAGAATTATCGGATAGAAAGTACCAGTGGAGATTTTATCTTTAGCGCTGATGAAAAATATGGCTTCTATGTCCGACTTGATAAAAGTCACAGACCGTCAAAGGTGTTCCGGCATGAAATTGGAACAGACCCAGCCAACGATGTTTTGGTGTTCGAGGAAGATGACCCGGGGTTTTTTGTAGGAATCGATAAAACCCTGCCGGGTACCACTATACTTATAGAGTCAGCTTCACATCAGTGCTCAGAGGTATGGACGATCGCTGCGCACGCACCGCTTACTGAGCCTGCTTTGATAGCTGCGCGCGAGGATGAAGTAAAATATTCAATTTTTGAACGCCATGATACATTTTACATCCTAACAAACAACAATAATGCCGAAGATTTTTCGATTGTCATGGCTCCTAAAAAGGCACCCAATAAAAATAATTGGACCGTTTTGGTGCCGCATAAACCAGGTTGCCTCATCCAAAGTTCTTACGTGCTGAAGAACCACATGCTGCGGACAGAACGAGAAGATGGCTTATCCAGGATCATTATCCGGGATTTGCAAAAAAATTTGGAGCAAATAATCAAATTTGACGAAAATGTATACTCTATTGGCACGAGTGAAGGCTTCGAGTTTGACACAACTGTGATCAGATTCTCCTATTCCTCAATGACAACGCCCCGGCAAGTCTATGATTATAAAATTGAAACAGGAGAACGGCTCCTCAAAAAAGAACAACAAATCCCATCCGGTCACAATGCTACTAATTACATAACGCGACGCACATTTGCGACAGCTCCTGACGGCAAAACCATCCCAGTTTCTCTTTTACATAGCAAAGACATAATACTGGACGGAACAGCGCCATGTCTGCTTTACGGCTACGGATCATATGGGATATCGATGCCTTCTGGATTTAATTCAAATACTCTCTCGCTAGTTGATCGAGGATTTGTTTATGCGATTGCCCATGTGCGTGGAGGAAAAGAAAAGGGATACCGCTGGTATAAAGAGGGTCGTAGAGAGCATAAGCCCAACACGTTCACAGATTTCATCGCGGTGGCAGACCATCTTGTAGCACAGAGTTATACGTCATATTCGAATTTGATCGCTCAAGGTGGCTCGGCAGGTGGTATGTTAATGGGCGCCATTGCCAATATGGCACCTGAAAAATTTTCTGGAATTATTGCGCAAGTGCCATTTGTCGATGTTCTAAACACAATCCTCGATGAAACGCTTCCACTCACACCTCCAGAATGGCCCGAATGGGGAAATCCAATAAAGGACAAAAACGCCTATGATCTAATTGCTGGATATTCTCCCTACGAAAACGTTAAACCTATAAAGTATCCTGCAATATTTGCTCTCGGCGGTTTGACCGATCCACGCGTGACATATTGGGAACCTGCCAAGTGGGTTGCGAAGCTACGAGAAATTAAAAAAGATAATAGTATGCTTATATTGAAAACAAATATGGAATCAGGGCATGCCGGAGCATCAGGGCGGTTTGACTATCTAAAGGAAGTCGCGCTGATTCAAGCCTTTGCACTTATGACAGTTGGTAGATTGGAATAAATCTGCTCGATTGGAAATTTTCTCAACTTTTGGTGCACTAAAAGATTATGAAACCCCTTAGACGTTGTGCTGTTTCGGTAAACCTTGTTTTATGGTATACGTTGGTAAAAGACTTAGCATCTTTGTGGAGGTGCTACAAAAGGTAATGCACACAATGTACGCGTTTAGGAACCTTTATCATCCAAGTCGAAAAAACTTTCCGCTTTAGGATGAATATTTTGGTGTCAAATGATACGTTGTCTAAAAGTTGACTAGGTTTCTATGACTCAAAGCAATACATATCAGTGTGTCCTGCTATATATCCCGTATAATATTAATCTGATGCTTGAATTGACTGTTGTCTAACATCCAACTTTCTTGCGATCATCTTCTATTCATTGACGATGCGTATGGATCTCCTTAGGTTTCAACTTATTAAGTTTAGAGGATCAGAAAAAACTAATGCAAATAAATGATGTTGTTTCGATCGAAACCTTAAGTCATATTGCTCTAATCTGCCTAAATAACCCTCCTGTAAATGCTGCCTCACAAGCTCTTCGATATGGTTTACAGCAGGCTATTTCAATAGCAAATACCAATGACGCTATCCGTGTTATTGCAATATATGGTGCGGGCAGGACTTTTGTAGCTGGAGCAGACATCAAAGAGTTTGACGGCCCGCCACTGGAACCCATGCTTCCTGAATTAGTCAACGAAATTGAAGAAAGCGAAACGCCCGTAGTCGTCATCCTGCATGGCACAGCGCTCGGTGGTGGTCTTGAAATAGCGCTTGGGGGGCATGTTCGGGTAGGACTTAAAGGACTCAAGGTAGGCCTGCCTGAAATCAATTTAGGCCTCTTGCCAGGCGCAGGCGGCACCCAACGCACACCGAGACTTATAGGCATTCCCGCCGCACTAGATATGATCCTATCTGGAAGGCATGTTCCTGCAAATGAAGCTTTGGAACTTGGCTTGATTGACCGGTTGTCCGATGAAATTCCAAGGGACGCTGCAATTGGTGCAGCTAAAGATATACTATCAGGAGTTCTGATGCCTCGGCGGACTGGTGAAATCCTTGTCAAAGCTGATCATTCATACCTCGACAAAATGAAAGCAACCCTGTTGAGAACCCATGCACATCTGGTTTCACCACACAAATGTGTAGAAGCAGTGCGAGCTTCGTCTCTAAAATTGAGTGAAGGTTTAAAGTTAGAAAAACGAGCCTTTGCAGAGTCGATGAGCACACCACAACGTGCCGGACTCATCCACGCCTTTTTTGGGGAGCGTGCTGCTAGAAATATTCCAGAAGCTAAAATTAGTCCTCTAGATCTGGCCCATATTGGCGTGGTTGGTGCTGGCACGATGGGAATCGGAATCGCTACCACATGCCTCCTCTCAGGCCTAGAAGTTACGCTTGTCGAGGCCTCACAAGAGCCGTTAGAGATAGGAATAGCTACGATCCACAAAAATTTAGAAGGTGCCGTTAAGCGTGGCAAACTCTCAAGAGAAAAATTCAACAGTAGCCTCAAGTGTCTAACGGGCAACACCGACCTCGCCTCACTAAATCAAGTTGATATGGTTATCGAAGCTGTCTTCGAAGATATGGACGTAAAGAAAGATATTTTCTTCAAACTCGACAAAATCTGTAAAACTGGTGCAGTATTGGCCAGTAACACATCATACCTTGATATAAATGAATTGGCAGATATAACTTCACGCCCACAGGACGTGATCGGGCTTCATTTCTTTTCCCCTGCGCATGTGATGCGGCTAATTGAAGTCATTGTTTGTGAAAAAACCAATGAGACGGTAAGTGCAACCGGATTTGCACTTGCAAAACGTTTACGAAAAGTTGGCGTGAAATCAGGCGTTTGTGACGGTTTTATCGGAAATCGTATTTTATCACATTACCGGAAAACTGCAGCTTATCTCGTCTTAGACGGATCTTCGCCTCAGGAGGTTGATCAAGCGCTAGAGGCATTTGGTTTTGCAATGGGACCACACAAAGTAACCGATCTTGCCGGACTGGATATTGACTGGCTGACTCGTAGACGCAAAGCTCCAACAAGATCTAAAGAAGAACGGTATTCCGGTGACGTTGCAGATAGACTTTGCGAAAACGGTTGGTTTGGACGAAAAGCGGGAAAAGGTTATTACCTTTACGAAACAGCTGACATGACGCCTAATCCAAAAGTAAATGAAATAATTGAAGCAGAACGCAACAGAGCAGGGCTCTCGCCAAAAACATTTTCCGTTGGTGAGATTATTGACCGCTACATGACCGCAATGATTTCAGAGGCCACTCGTGTTTTAGAAGATAAAATAGCAGCACGCCCGCTGGACATCGATATGGTGCTATTGTTTGGTTATGGGTTTCCGCGTCATCGCGGCGGACCGATGCATTATGCCGATACCATTGGCGCAACGAAATTAATTGAACATATTGAAAAATATGCACAGGAAGACAGCTATTATTGGAGAGTGCCTAACCTTCTACGGGACATGGCAAAAGATGGTAAAACTTTTGCTGATTTGAACAGGTAGGGAGACCGATGGATCTCAACTATTCTGAAAATGATCTTACATTTCAAGCCGAAGTACGCAGTTTTCTGGCAGGAAAATTACCCGAAAAAATTGCAGCAGTTGTACGTGCTGGTCATGGATTGACAAAAGACATGATGGGCGAATGGCATTTAATTTTGAATAAAAAGGGCTGGCTTGCTACGTCATGGCCTAAGAAATTTGGTGGCCCAGGTTGGACACCTGTGCAAAAATACATTTTTGAAGAAGAATGCTGTAGCGCCTACGCACCACGGGTTGTTCCCTTTGGCAAAAATATGCTTGGGCCTGTGCTGCAAAAGTTTGGCTCCAAGGAGCAACAGGTTGAGTATTTACCGCGCATCTTATCTGGAAAGGATTGGTGGTGTCAGGGTTATTCTGAACCGGGCGCTGGCTCTGATCTTGCCTCTCTAAAAACCCGAGCCGAGCGAAATGGAAATGACTATATCTTTAACGGTCAAAAAACTTGGACAACCTTGGGACAGCACGCTAATTAAATCTTTTGTCTTGTCCGAACGAGTACTGAGGGCAAGCCACAGGAAGGTATTAGCTTTCTGCTTATTAACTTGGACGAACCCGGCATTGAAATACGTCCCATTAAGCTCATTGAAGGTGGCCATGAGGTAAACGAAGTATTTTTCACCAACGTAAGGGTTCCGGTCAAAAACCTCGTTGGCGAAGAAAACAGTGGTTGGACCATCGCAAAATATCTTCTTAGTCACGAACGTACAGGGATCGCAAGTTTAGGTTTTTCAATGCAAGCTCTGGAGGAGGTGAAATCCATTGCCTCCACAATAAAACGGGGTTCGAAACGACTAATCGATGACCCGCTTTTTGCATCACGTATGGCAAGGGTCGAAATTGACCTCGAGGCTATGAAAATAACTAATTTGCGCATGCTATTCCGCGCACAGGAACAGGGAAGTCCGGGGCCCGAAACCTCTATTCTTAAAATCAAAGGCTCTGTGATTAATCAAGAATTACACGATCTTGCCCGCCGCGCTTTGGGGCCGCTCGCGGCACCGTTTCCTGGTCATATAAACGAGGGTAGTCTTCTATTTGGCCCTCCATTTACAGCCTACAAGGCCGCACGGTATTTCAACAACCGAAAGACTTCCATATTCGGAGGCTCCAATGAAATTCAGCGTAAAATTCTGGCCAAATCCATACTGGAGCTTTAGTAATGGACTTTAAGTTAACTGCCGAGCGCAGAATGCTTTCAGACAGTCTGACTAAATATTTGACAGACAAATATGGGATCGAACATCGCAATAATGTGGCTTATAATCCACCCTACTACGATCCCAATAAATGGCAGGAATTGGCAGGGCTTGGGGTCTTCACTGCGCTCGCAGGTGAAAGTGTTGGCGGCATCGGTGGGAGTGGCGCTGATGTAGCCGTTGTTTTTGAAGCGTTGGGCCAAGCACTAGTCTGCGAACCTATCTTACCAGTTTTGATGGCAAGTCGGCTCCTAACCGCCGCTTGGCAAGATCAGAACGAGCTTCTAGACGGTTCTTTACGCTATGCCGTGGCAATTTCTGAGCCTGACGCGCCTTATAATCTTAAAGACATTCGCGTAACTGCCGACAAAACTCATCTTTTAAGCGGACGTAAGTCAGCCGTTTATGGTGCTCACTGCGCGGATTACATTCTTGTGGCCGCAAAAACAGACGATGCACTTAAGCTCTATCTAACTGTTGCCCATGACGTTGAAATCGCTCCTTACGGTATGATTGATGGTGGCGGTGCAGGTGAAATCTTGTTGGATGACACAAAAGCAGAACTACTTCTAGAAAATGCCGAGGCTGCACTCCAAGACGCCTTAAATGCTGGTATCGTTGCTCTTTGTTCCGAAGCGGTAGGTATAATGGAAACAGCCTACCAAATGACAGTGAATTACCTGAAACAGCGAAGACAATTTGGCCGCACTATCGGTAGTTTTCAGGTTCTTCAACATCGGACGATAGATATGCTGACTGAGATTGAACAGTCCCGCTCTATCACCATCAAGGCAGCTGCTGAGTTGGGTGGTACGAATGCAGGCCGCTTTGCATCAATGGCTAAAAATATGATCGGCCGTAGTGGTCGCCAAATTGGCGAAGAAGCCATTCAGATACACGGTGGTATTGCAATGACTTGGGAATACGCTCTGTCGCACTATGTGAAAAGGCTTATTATGATAGATCACCAACTTGGTGATACGGATTACCATTTGACCCAAATCATGCATGACCTGACCGCTACTTGAATAACTTCTTATCCACTAGAACTGGGCAATCATTTACTATGAAACGTAATAATAAAATTTGACTGTTAACGGTCATGAAAAATTTCCAATACCCCAAAAAGCGATAATAACTTAAATTTCGGCACCCTAGCAAAAGGACTTTCAATCGGCACCTTTTAGAATATAAAAATGACAAAACATGGGACTACAGCCAACGTTCAATCACTAAAGAACGTAGCGGCTAATATCAGTGTTGCGGGTCAATTCTCCCAGGTTGTCCTCGACATACTGAGCATCAATCACGATACACTGTCCGGATTTATCTGGGGCTACAAAAGAAAGATCTTCAAATATACGTTCAATCACAGTGTAGAGCCGTCTAGCGCCGATGTTCTCAACTGATTGGTTCACGTCGGCAGCAATTTTGGCAATTGCTGAAATACCATCATCGCTAAAAGTAACCTGAACACCTTCGGTTGCCATTAAAGCTATGTATTGGAGGGTCAAAGCGTTATCTGTTTCAGTCAAAATACGGATGAAATCAGCTTCGGTCAAAGCACGAAGCTCAACTCGGATCGGTAACCGACCCTGAAGCTCTGGTAAAAGATCAGAGGGTTTTGCCACATGAAAGGCGCCTGAAGCGATGAAGAGAATGTGATCGGTTTTTATCTGACCATGCTTCGTACTTACGGTTGTTCCTTCAATTAATGGGAGCAAATCTCTTTGTACTCCTTCCCGACTGACGTCCGCACCCCTCGCGTCTGACCTAGCGCAAACCTTGTCAATTTCATCAAGAAAAACGATACCATTTTCCTGCACGGCAATTATAGCTTTACGCGTTACCGTTTCATCATCCAGAAGTTTGTCAGCCTCTTCCTCCAAGAGAACTTCATGGCTTTGTGAAACGGTCATTTTACGCTTGAGTGTTCGTTGACCAAGCGATTTACCAAAGATATCGCCAATATTCATCATGCCCATCTGGCTACCCGGCTGGCCTGGGATTTCAAACATAGGCATAGGATTACTCGTGTCTGCAATGTCCAACTCGATCTCAGTATCATCCAGTTCCCCTGCTCGAAGCTTTTTGCGAAACATCTCTCTTGTAGCTTCCCTTGCATCACTACCGGCGATTGCTGCGATCACGCGATCTTCTGACGAGCGTACAGCCTTTGCACGCACGTCCTGCCGCATCTGCGAGCGGGTCATAGATATAGCACCATCAACGAGGTCCCGAATGATCTGTTCAACGTCACGCCCTACGTATCCCACTTCCGTATACTTAGTCGCCTCAACCTTAATAAATGGCGCTTTTGCCAGCTTTGCCAGTCGGCGACTAATCTCAGTCTTCCCAACGCCTGTTGGCCCAATCATTAGAATGTTTTTGGGGAACACCTCTTCACGCAGGCTTTCGTCCAGCTGCTTCCTGCGCCAACGCGACCGCAGAGCTACTGCAACAGCGCGCTTGGCATCTTTTTGCCCAATAATGAACCGATCAAGTTCTGAAACAATTTCACGCGGCGTCAGATCAGTCATTTATTCCTCATCAATAATGTAGCATTTCTACCACTCATTTGTGGCAACGTGGGTTGAAAAATCATCCAGATCAGCCTGAGATTTGTTCAAGAGTGATTTTGTTATTCGTGTAAACGCATATGTCCGCTGCTATGGCCATGGCACTCCGCGCGATGGTTTCCGCGTCAGTTTCAGATCCCATCATGCCCCTCGCCGCAGCAAGCGCATAATTTCCACCTGATCCAATAGCTGTAACATCGTGTTCCGGCTCAAGTACATCACCTGCACCAGTAATCACCATCAAATGTTTTCCATCGCTAACAATCAGCATTGCCTCTAGTTTTTGGAGATATTTGTCAGTACGCCAGTCTTTGGCTAACTCTACAGCGGCCCGGGGCAGTTGTCCGGGATTTGCCTCAAGCTTAGCCTCAAGGCGCTCCAAAAGAGTAAAAGCGTCTGCAGTTGACCCGGCGAAACCGGCAACAACATCGAATCCACCGGGTGAAAGCCTTCGGACTTTTTTGGCAGTGCCCTTTAAAACAGTTTGCCCAAGAGAGACCTGGCCATCGCCGGCGATTACCACCTTTCCGTTTTTTTTAACTCCAATAATGGTAGTTCCGTGCCAACCCGGAAAATCATCTGCACTCATAGCTTCATCCGTTTGTAAATGAGTAAGTCAAGACCCTGATTGCAAGAGAATACACAAGACCAAAGTGTTTTGCACTAATTGGTCGAGCCTACAGTTCAAATGGAGTCTTCAATCCAGCTTTGCAGTGCCGCCTTAGGCGCTGCACCGGCACGGTTTGAAATAATTTCACCATCTTTAAAAATGAACAGCGCTGGAATACCACGAACGCCAATTGAAGCTGCAGTATTAGGATTCGAGTCCACGTCTACTTTAGCAATTTTAACTTTGCCAGCCATTTCCGAGGAAAGTTCTTCCAAAGCAGGG
>CACPHA010000087.1 GCA_902633655.1 Paracoccaceae bacterium | reverse complement strand
AGCGCTTTTTGCAGCAGGTGAAGATGTCATCGAGATGGGTTATGTGACCGGCTCGGATGGTGTTCGGTATCTAGGTAAGCATTTGTGAAAAAAAGAGTTGCAATTCTTATCTCAGGCAATGGCTCAAATATGGTTGAGCTGGTCCAAAGTATGGGGAGTGCTCACCCTGGAATTGCAGCTCTTGTCCTGTCAAATAATCCTGATGCACTTGGCTTGTCTCGGGCTGAGAAACTTGGAGTGCCAATAGCTAGTTTAGATCATCGTCCGTTTGATGAAGACCGTGCCGCTTATGATGTAGCGCTACATGAATTTCTATCAGGTCATGATATTGACTTCATTTGCCTCGCAGGTTTCATGCGTATTTTGACAGGTAAATTTGTCTCTTTATGGGAGCAAAAGATAATTAATGTACACCCATCTTTGTTACCTAAATATAAGGGTCTCAAAACGCACCAGCGTGCAATAGACGCAGGCGATCGTGAGGCTGGGTGCTCCGTCCATTTAGTTGCTTCAGAACTCGATTCTGGTCCGTTGCTGGGACAAGCGAGGGTGAAAATATTTGAAAATGATACAGCTAGCTTACTTGGACAACGTGTTTTGATTCAGGAGCACAGGTTATATCCTTTGGTCTTGAAACGGTTTCTATCGGGCGAAAGAAACTTGCTTTTTCTTGCAGACTAAAAGGAGCCTTTTATTTGGCTCAAAACTAGCGTAACGTTAATTTTTAGGGGTGGAAATATTGCTACAAAATAATGTTAAAAAGATTTACCCTGAATGAAAACAATTACTGACACAAACGCTCTTGATACTTTTTGTAAATCTGCCGCAGCTTGTGAATACATCACTGTGGATACCGAGTTTTTGAGAGAGCGAAGTTATTACTCCAAGCTCTGTCTCATCCAACTAGCCCTTCCCGGTAAGACAAATGATGGTGCGGTTTTGGTCGATCCATTGGCTGAAGGACTGTCACTTAAACCTCTTTACGAATTATTCGGCAATGCCGGTGTCGTAAAGGTGTTTCATGCCGCACGACAGGATTTGGAAATTTTCTATATTGGCGCGGATGTGATACCTAGGCCACTATTTGATACTCAAGTCGCGGCTATGGTGTGCGGCTTTGGAGATCAAGTAGGTTACGAGACCCTAGTAAATAAAATCACAAGTAAAGCATTGGATAAATCGTCGCGTTTTACAGATTGGTCACGCCGGCCACTAAGTGATGCTCAAAAAAATTATGCATTGGCCGATGTAACGCACTTGCGACAAATTTACGAGTTTCTGCGCAACAAGCTTTACGAAAATGGTCGCTCAAACTGGCTTGATGAAGAGCTCGAAATTCTCACAACACCCGAAACTTATATCATGAAACCGGAAGAAGCTTGGCAACGTGTAAAAACACGATCTACTTCTCCAAAGTTCTTGGCAGCCGTTAAGGAATTGGCATATTTCCGCGAATTACACGCCCAAACTACTGATGTGCCAAGAAGTCGCATATTCAAGGACGATGCGCTGATCGAGGTCGCGTCCACCTTGCCGTCCTCTATTCAGGATTTACAAAAAAGCCGGCTACTTCAGAGAGAGGCCCGGAAGGGTATTATTTCGCAGGGAATTCTCAAAGCTGTGAAAACTGCAGGTGAAATTCCTCAAAGCCAACTTCCCAAAGCACCAGAACCCCCTGATCGGCAGAACTTAAACCCGGCCCTCGCGGATCTTCTGCGCGTACTGTTAAAAGCCAACACTGAAAAAGCTGGAGTTGCGGCTAAACTTATCGCATCTGCAGCTGATTTAGATTCAATGGCATCTGGATGTTTTGATATTCCGGCGATGCGAGGATGGCGATACGAAGTATTTGGCGAAGACGCTGCAAAGCTCTGCAAAGGCGAAATTGGTTTGTCAACCAAAGGTAAAAAGGTTGTTTGCATCCCAATTGAAACTGGCGCACGTTAACATATATCTTAACTAATTCGCAAAGATTAGAAAGAATAGCTAATGGCATGTCCAGATTTTGAGGACACGGTTGAGGATTTTGAATTCCTTGACGATTGGGAAGACAGGTACCGTTATATTATTGAGCAGGCCAAAGCAATGTCACCGTTAGATGAAGCATTGAAAGTACCGGCGACCAAAGTAGAAGGATGTGCCAGCCAGGTCTGGTTGTATTCCGAAGTGAATGATGGAATTTTCTTTTTTGATGGCGATAGTGATGCAATAATCGTAAAAGGTTTGATTGCTGTTTTAAGGAAGCTTTTTAATGGATTAAATGTAGCGGATGTAATAGAAGTCGATGCGCAAAAGGAATTAGCCCGCCTTGGATTGAACGATCATTTATCATCGCAACGTTCAAATGGCTTGCGTGCTATGATTGAGCGAATCCGACATGTTGCGCAGGCCCATAACTAATTTTTCGATGGTGCTGGTGGATCTCTATGCCTAGTCTATTGATAGCTAAGGATTTAGCTTAAACGAAAAGCATCGATAATTTTTTCTATGGGTTTATGTTAAGTTTATGTTTAAAAATAAGCTCTTCGTTAAGGGGTACGTCTTGCGAAATTACGTTTATAGTGTCTAATCCAATTGTGCGGCAGGCTAGTACCAAAGTCTTTCCCGTTTCAATTTTTGGTGCAAAGCATCTCCAGTTTATCCAGCATCAAATTCCATTTTTATGGTGGGCTAAACCTACCGATTATTCACCAGTGTAACCAGGAATTTAAGCGTTCATTTGATTATGTTTTCGCGACATCATTTCTTTGGCAGTTTCTACTGCCACGGCGGCATCTCGGCAATATGCATCAGCTCCAATGGCTTTCCCGAACTCTTCGTTAAGTGGGGCGCCACCCACAAGAACAACGTAATTCTCTCTCAACCCTTGCTCAACCATCGTGTCAATAACTACTTTCATGTAGGGCATTGTTGTTGTAAGGAGCGCAGACATGCCAAGAATATCTGGTTGCTCTTTTTCTAAAGCGTCCAAATAATTTTCTACCGGATTGTTGATACCCAAATCTACTACTTCAAATCCAGCACCTTCCATCATCATTGATACCAGATTTTTACCTATGTCGTGAATGTCACCTTTGACGGTGCCAATCACCATTTTTCCAACCCTAGGAGCACCAGTTTCAGCAAGTAGTGGCTTAAGAATCGCCATTCCACCCTTCATAGCGTTTGCAGCTAACAATACTTCAGGCACAAAAAGAATACCGTCCCGGAAATCTTGGCCTACGATGGTCATCCCGCCTACGAGCGCTTTAGTCAAAACATCATATGGTTCCCAGTTGCGTTCCAGAAGAATATTTACGCTTTCCTCAATTTCTTCTTTTAGACCATCGTAAAGATCATCAAACATTTGTTGAACGAGCTCATCATCATCAAGTTCTGAGAGTATAATATCGTCTTCTTCATCAGACATTATGGTTGATCCTTTATCGTAGGCAAAATCGCATTAATTCACTGTCTTACAGAGGATTGAAATTTTTTTACTAACAAACTTTTCAAATTGCGACATGCAGCGTTTTAAAGCCGACTTCCAAGCATAAAACGAACTCTAAATAACGCCCTTTTTTTCCTGGATTAATAAAAAATCCCATATTCCGTTTTTTCAAACTTGGTACTATAACTTTCAGCAGGATATATGCAAACTTTAGGATAATAAAAGTGAGTTTTGTGTGGAGAATTGTTTTGATCAGGCAATTGTATGGGCTTGTTTTTCGTGCTAACTATATTCGTCTACGCCGGCTGGTGCGTTTTGGCCTATTCATCGCTGGCGCGGTTCCATCTTCAATTGAAGAAAATGTACCTAGGATTGCTTGAATTTCATCAAATGATGGCATTGGAGCAGGTAAACGATTTTCCAGCGCCTTACGCATCTTTTTAATATGTTGAGGCATCGTCCCGCAGCAACCCCCAATAATACGGGCACCACTGTCTCTGGCCATTACTGCGTAAGTTGCCATGAGATCTGGTGTCCCATCATAGTAAATACATCCATTGACATATTTCGGGATCCCCGCGTTTCCTTTAGAAATCAATGGAAGCAATGGATTTTGGGCGGTAAAACTTTGTAGCGTTCTTAAAATATCAGAAGCCCCAGTGCCACAATTGGCGCCAAAAGCAAGTGGTGGATTATTCAGGTTTCTAACAAGAGAAACCAGATTTTTTGAAGTAATACCCATCATAGTTCGACCGGCCGTATCAAAGCTCATGGTACCACACCATGGTAGGTCAACCTTACTAAAAGCATCGACAGCTGCCATAAATTCTTCACTGGAAGACATTGTCTCAAGCCATAAAACATCTGCACCACCTGCCTTAAGGCCTTCAGCTTGCTCGTGAATCACCTCAGTAGCTTCTGACCGTGAAAATGTTCCAACGGGTTGAAGGATTTCACCAGTTGGACCAACGGACCCTGCCACAACGACTGGTCTTTGAAAGCTGTCTGCTACGCTTCGTCCTATTTCGGCTGCAAGCTTTGAAAGCTCAAAGGCACGATGGCCAGCATTATGAAGATTTAATCGCGTTGCGTTCGATCCGAAGCTATTGGTTAGGAACAAATCACTTCCAGCTTCAACCGACTGTCGGTACAGATTTTTAATATTTTCTGGTTTCGTTTCATTCCAAAGTTCTGGAGCATCGCCGGCTTCTAACCCCATTTCGAAGAGGTTGGTACCAGTCGCGCCGTCTGCTAAAATCCAAGGCTGGTCTTTTAGCATAGTTTGTAAAATTTCCGACATATCAGCTTGAGGTTTGAATTAATTCCCCATTCCATGTCATACGCTAGGATGCAAAGTAAATTAAAAATTTTTTAAAAAAATATGAGTGATTTTAAACTTTTCTTTTAGGCTAGAAATCGTTTCTAACGTTAATTTTTTCACAAATTTTAATTAAACTGCCCTTGTCTTGGTGCCCACGTCTTCACAAGTGTAGGAACAGAACTTGATTTGTGACCCTAGGTGCATGAAGCCAGCTGAATTCTTTGAGGGCACTATCTTTATTAGCAATATAGAATACCACTCAAATTATCGTTGAATACGTTCCTAATAACTTGGCTTGGCCCAAAATTTGTTTTAGCAATTGGAATTATTTTAAGGGTGTTTTAAACTCCGGTGGATCTAAACCTTTTCCGTCTGTTTTTTCTAGCCATTTATCGGTGGGCAACGATCGGTACGAGCATAGCTTTTAGACTGCTTGCAGGGACCTTCTGCTTCATTTATGCCTAACGGAAAATTTTAAATTCAACTGACACTTGAAAGCATGCATATGGCGCGGAGAATAAAGATTTATGAAGGTAAGGCAAAAATCCTTTACGAAGGCCCTGAACCAGGTACACTGGTTCAATATTTTAAGGATGATGCAACTGCTTTTAATGCCGAGAAAAAGGCGATCATCGAAGGAAAGGGTGTACTTAACAACCGACTATCAGAGTTTTTCATGAGTGGATTGAACGAGATTGGTGTTCCTACCCATTTTATTAAACGTCTAAATATGCGCGAGCAGCTCATTCGGAATTGTGAGATAGTGCCGCTAGAGGTAATTGTCAGGAACTTGTCCGCAGGAACTTTTGAAAAGCGGTTAGGAATAAAAGAAGGTACACGCCTTCCAAGGCCAATTGTCGAATATTGTTACAAAGATGATAACCTAGGTGATCCACTCGTTACCGAAGAACATATAGCTGCTTTTGGTTGGGCTAGTCATCAAGATATGGATGATATTCTGGCACTAGCCTTGCGGGTAAACGACTTTCTTAGTGGACTGATGCTCGGTGTTGGTATTCGTTTGGTCGATTTTAAAATCGAAGTTGGGCGAATTTATGAAGAGGATTTTCATAGGCTAGTCGTTGCGGATGAGATCAGTCCGGATAGCTGTCGTTTGTGGGATATCGATACAGGCGAAAAACTGGATAAAGACGTATTCCGGCAAGATTTAGGAAGTTTGGCAAACGCATATACTGAAGTGGCCCACCGATTTGGAGTAATGCCAAAATCTGCAACCAAAATGCAAAAGCCAAAACTGATAAACTAGAAAAACGGGGAAATATTTATGAAAGCCCAAGTTATTGTTCGTCTTAAAGACGGTGTGCTTGATCCGCAGGGAGAAGCCGTGAACCGTGCTTTAATTGGGTTAGGGTACGACACAATTAGTTCTGTCCGACAAGGAAAATTGATCGAATTGGAACTTGATGAAACGGATCCGGTGCAAGCAGAAACAAAGCTAAAAAACATGTGTGAAAAATTACTCGCAAACACCGTAATTGAAAACTATACAATTGATATAGCAAAATGAAAGCTGGCGTAGTTGTGTTTCCCGGTTCAAACTGTGATCGAGATCTTGCAGATTCTTTCCAAAGGTTCGGTGCATCGGTTCAACTGATATGGCACAAAGAGTCATCACTTCCCAGTGGTTTAGATATCATAGGTGTACCGGGAGGTTTTTCCTTCGGCGATTATTTGCGTTGTGGCGCTATCGCTGCTAATTCACCGATTTGCCGATCGCTTATAACCTTTGGCGAAAGCGGAGGCTATATTCTAGGCATTTGTAATGGATTCCAGATTTTGACAGAGACAGGACTGCTGCCGGGGGCACTGATACAAAATAATGGGCTCAAATTTCTTGGGAAAACAGTAGATTTGAGGGTTGAGACTACTGATAGTGTGTTTACCTATCGATATAGGAAAAACCAATTGATTGCCGTACCAATTGCGCATCATGAAGGGAACTATACAGTTGCCGAAGACGATTTGGCGGTCTTACGCGATCAAGATCGAGTGGCTTTTTCCTATAGCAACAACCCCAACGGTTCAGTGGATGATATTGCCGGTATACTGTCTTCAAATCGCCGCATATTGGGTATGATGCCTCATCCAGAGCGCGCCGTAGATGCATTGACCGGCGTACCAGACTGTCAGCCGTTTTTTGCTGGTTTGGTTGCTGGGTTGCTCTCAGACTGACACTTCATTTTTTTTACTTTATAATCAGAAATTATGACGGAAACGCCCGCTAGGTCACTGCTATATCATTTGAATTTTCTGCGCAGCCTCCCTTGGCGTTCGCGTGTAGTTCTAGTTCTTTGGTTGATAGTTGCTGGCATTACGCTTTGGGTGACCAATAATTTGTTGACGGATCGTTTTACCCAGGCAATCCGGAATAAATCTGAACTGCGACTGGCTCTCTATAGTGGTAATCTCCAAAGTGAATTACAAAGAACCTCAATTGTACCGAAGCTTCTTGCTCGCGATCCGGAATTGATTGGAGCGTTGCATTCACAGGATTTTTCAACTTCTACACAGCGCTTAATTGATTTTGTAGAAGAGATAGGTGCCGCATCTTTGATGCTCTTGGATAAAGATGGGCGCACCATGGCTTCTACAGATCGCAATAATTTAGGTAGCCTTCATCGCGAAAAACCTTTTTTCGTGGAAGCTACACGGTCAAATGATACGGTATTTACTGTTTTGCCACTGGATACAGGTGGAGTAGATTTTTTTTATTCAAGGCGGGTTGAATTTCAGAGCCGTCTCGTTGGTGTTGTATCGGTTGAAGTTGATTTACACAAATTCGAACGGGCTTGGGCGGGTATATCAGATGCGATTATGGTCTTTGACAGTAGTGGAAAAATTATTCTTGCAACCGATCCGCATTGGCGAGGTTTAACTGAAGATTTTGCACTCGCTCAACGATCAGCGGAAACAGCACTTGAACAGGCGATGCAGTTCACAGCTGACTGGACTGGTTTTCGCAAAAGTATCTATGTGCAGGGTGAGGCAGTGATCCGCATTGCAGGCCGTATTCCGTTTCAAGGGTGGCAGATTGCATCTTTTACCGCTTATTCTAGTGTGCGGGAAAAAGTAAATGGGATTCTTGCGCTTCAGTTAATGGGTTTTGCCTTGATGATTGCAGTGATACTTTACCGCGCAAATCGGCGCACTAACGTTCGGCTTAAGTTATTTGAAGATGAATCTGCTGATCTGCGCCGATTGAATGAACGCTTGCAAAGGGAAATTGCAGAACGTGAGAAAGTCCAGAAAAACTTGGAAGTGGCCGAGCAATCACTAGCCCAAAGTTCAAAGCTTGCTGCACTTGGGGAAATGGCAGCTGCCGTTAGTCATGAACTGAATCAACCGCTGGCGGCAATGAAGACTTATTTGGCTGGCGCAGGACTACTTTTAAGTCGAAATCGTCCTGACGAAGCGTTAGCTGCGTTCAGGCGGATCGATGGTTTGATCGAGCGTATGGGTGCTATTACGCGTCAGTTAAAATCATATGCACGCAAAGGTCGGGAGAAATTTGAACCTGTAGATATGAACGCCGCGCTTGCCTCTTCTCTTTCAATGATGGAACCGCAGCTCAAGCATTCGCTCATAAGGCTAGAACAGGTTATAACCGAACAAAGCGTTATCGTAATTGGTGATCGGGTGCGTATCGAGCAAGTACTTATCAATCTGCTTAGAAATGCCATTGACAGTCTGAAAACTGTTGAGAGGCCAGTTATAGAAGTAATTTTAAGTCGCGGAGAGACGGTGACTCTTAGTGTTCGGGATAATGGACTGGGTATTGAAAATCTTGATCTTTTATTTGAACCTTTTCATACAACAAAAAAGGACGGCGATGGGGTGGGCTTAGGTCTGGCGATTTCTAGTGGAATAGTCAATGATCTTGGTGGGCGGCTAACAGCTCGCAACTCGGAGGAAGGTGGGGCAGTTTTTGAAATGCAACTTCCTGTTTTTAGAGAAAATAGAATTGACCATTCCCATATGGAGGTAGCCGATAAAGTATGACCCAAGCGATGAAGATAGCCATTGTAGATGACGAACGTGACATGCGCCAATCTATCAGCCAATGGCTCGCACTTTCTGGTTATGACACTCAAAGCTTTTCGAGCGCTAAGGATGCGCTGGCAACAATT
>CACPHA010000086.1 GCA_902633655.1 Paracoccaceae bacterium | reverse complement strand
ACAAATTCAGCGCATTTTTGAACGTTTGTCGTCATAGGGGTTCAAGACTCTGCAACGAGGAAAGAGGAGTTTTAAAGTCAAAGCTATTGAAATGTCCGTATCATCAGTGGGCTTACGATATAGACTATGGAAAACTCAAAGGGACAACATCCTTCACCGAACCTCGAGGCTTTGAAAAGAACAATTTTAGTCTTATTAAAGTCGCTGTTAAGGAGTGGCGAGGTTGCATTTTTGTTAACCTAAGTGATCAACAATCTTGGGATGAAAATACTATTTTTCAGCGCTCTGCGGTTGGTGTAAAAAATTATCCATTAGAGAAAATGATTCTTGGTAAAACATGGAGGAAATCAATTAGGTGCAATTGGAAATTATTTTGGGAAAATTTTAACGAGTGCCTTCATTGCCCCAATATCCATCCTGAGCTAACCAAGCTTGTCCCCCTATACAGCCGTCGCATCGTTAACAAGGCGGATATACCTGGTTGGGAAGCAAATATTGATAACAAAGCCCCCAAATTTCGGGGTGGACTACGTGAAGGGGCAGAGACATGGTCACTAGATGGTAAGTCTCATGGCCATATTATAGCAGGCCTTACAGACGAGGAAATAAATCGGGGACAGCTTTATGTAACTTCTTTGCCAAGTATGTTTGCAGGATTTTATTCCGATCACGTTCGAATTGTAAGGGTATTACCGATATCTGTCGATGAAACAGAGTTAGTGGTCGAGTGGTTATTTGAAAAAAAGGCACTTGATGATGCGAACTATGATATGAACAATGTCACTGAATTTGCTTGCCTAGTAATGCAGCAAGACGCAAAAGCCTGTGAAATAAATCAAAAAGGCTTGTTCTCTGCGCCGCCTGATCTGCAAACCGTGCTGATGCCTGAAGAATACCTAATTTTGGGCTTGCATAATTGGATACGTAACGAAATGAGGGAACCTTTATCGAGTTAAAATAGGCCATCTGACTACTAAGCTCTTTCGGAATACTTCCCACTATTGTATAGTTTAGTTTAAATCATGTACGATGTTATAATCGTATGCGTCACAGACTTCTCAGATGGATTTATTTCTCGCCCGTCTCCTAACCCAAAAGTAAACACGGATAGCAAATAACTCTGACAAAACTGGATAGTAAACACTTTTCTTTATTTTAAGATTCTCAATGTATTCGCTGCTCAGACCGTTGTCGATCGCTGCATTTATTAATATTTTCATATATCGCCGTGAGGCTGGTATATCCTCCTTCAATTCTTCTGCGCTCTTCAAAGTGCACGCAATTACTTCAGATCCATCCAAATCCACTGGCGCTTTGATAATCTCATAGGTTTCGCCCTCAGAGGCAATTATTCGGTCCAAATCAATTTGCTCGACTTCGTGCACAATTCCCTCAACTTTTGCGCCCTTTGAGTACCTAATGTTTGCAAAACTTGGCTCGATAAAATTTGGGCCCTTTAAATTCATAACAAGCTGGTAGTCATGTAAGGTCGTAGGAGTGCTCCTTGACGGGAATACACTACGAACGCTTTCTAGATAACCAGTAGACATGTTAGAACCGTATCCAAAATAATAAGGCACTTGGGAACCCACCCTTTATTGCTACATCTACCCTTACTAAAATACTGGAGTGGGCACACCGTCAGACGAGAAATTTAAAAAATATAATTTTGTCTTCCTTTTTACGTTGGCCACGAATTAAAAGAAATATTGTATAAAACTTTTTTTAACACGCTAAATTGGACACTCTGAAAATTTTGATGCCGAACTTTTAATTTCTGGAATATTCCCCACCGCATTAACTATGCCAGAAACGTTTTCGAAACCCTCAAACGGTTTACCCCCACAGGCTTCCCTCAGTATGCCGAAGCCACCAGTTTCTTCAACTGCTCTAACGCACGTGTACAAGAATATATCTGCATAAGAACATTCGCTACCAGTTAGAAAAGGTCTGAAACCAGTATCGGATAAATGTTTTTCGAAAAATTCAAAACGACTTTTGTGAAGTTTAGTGAGATTGGTAATTCCAGCATCTTTGCCGCCATCCGCGAGGCTGTCAGTCAATCTTAAGTTGCGCCAGAATATTTCATTATGACCTGTTATGATATCGTGAAAAGGGGAAAGAACGAAAGAGTAGTAGTCTTGTACCCAGCCCCAGTACATAGAAACTCGAGCTGAGTGCTCATTGGTTTTTGGTGTTAATGGGCCTGGGTATTGTGCGACCAGATATTGAACTATTGCCATCGAATCATTTAACTCCAACCCGTTTGCGTGGTCTTTCATCCAGGGTATGGTTCCAAAGGGCGCCTGCTTATCTTTGTCAAAATCTTCACCCATGGGGCTTGAAAGAAGATAATTTACTTTTACACCATGCATCTTGCAGATAATATTAATTTGTTCGCCACGTCCTATTACTGGTAAATATGCTAAGTCTATCTCTTTCATAATAACCTCGTTATTTTACTATTTGTAGGTAAGTTTACAAACCAGTTGAAACCGCACTGATAGTTTTGTCAAATTCTTTGTCTCCCTCTTTTTACTGGGATATGCAATAGCAATATCAATTGCAGTAATTTGTTTCAAAAGACTTTTCCAGCTAGGATTTTGGTGGCTGGGGATTGTTTGCGGGATTTGAATCAATTAAACTGACTTCAGTGATGTTTTTATTTTCACCCATTTTGAGTAATTCGTCTCGAATCTGACAAGCTAATACTTTTGAATAAATTTGATTATCGCCTTGATAAAATGCGAATGATTTTAAGTGCTTATCTCTCTTGATAGGATTATCGATTGTTGCTTTTGTCCAATCGTAGAGATGATACTCAACGGTCCCAAATTTTTCAGCTTCATCACAATACGCTTTAAAGGCATCGAAGGTACACACTAATTTCATGCCGAAAGTTTCTTCTATTTTTTTAAGTCGTACTGTAACTTCATTCTTCTCCTTAGAACGCAAAGCAACCGACAATTCTTGAGTTACCTTTATTCTAACTTGATACAACCATTCGGCCATTATCGAACTCCATTAACACTAGGGTGGACGTAGGACATTATTCTGCTATTTCAAACCTAGCATCTAACAGCGTGGCGATTACAAATGCTTAGTTCGTTTTTTCCAAACCCAAAAGTTTTCTTTTCTTCTACGTTGTTGTGGAGCGCATTCTTGATAGTGATTTGGTATTCGTTTGGTGAAAAGATTGGTTTGGCTTTAGGGTTTGATTTAAGATCTCCCGAAACCGTAATTGGGCTTGGTCATTTCACCACACCTGAATTTTTATGGTTTGACATATTTTTTGTTTTTGGCGTTTTATCACTTTATTTGTTTTGGCGTTTTGTAGGGAACCACCATTGGGCTAATTGGTCTATACTTGGTTCCGCGCTCCTAATATTCTTGTCATATACTTCAGTTCAAGTATCTGTCGTCATTAATGCTTGGTACGGACCATTTTATGATGATATTCAGAAAGCGTTATCGGGCAATGGAGAAGTTCAAGCCAGAGACCTTTATGGACATCTCGCAACATTTTCTTTTATTGCCTTTCCTTATATCGCTTTAATTATAGCTAATCGGTTTTTCACTTCTCATTACATTTTCCGCTGGCGGACAGCTATGAACGATCATTACCTAAACCGATGGGAGAAAATTAAAAAAATCGAAGGCGCTTCGCAACGGGTTCAAGAAGATACGATGCGGTTCGCTGCAATCATGGAAGGCTTAGGAGTTGCGTTCGTAGATTCAATAATGACACTCGTTGCATTTTTGCCGGTTTTAGCGGCGCTTTCTGTGCATGTGGAAGAATTGCCAGTTATTGGCGCAATGCCTTATCCGCTTGTGACTCTCTCTATCGCATGGTCAGTTTTTGGTACGACTCTATTGCTTGCGGCAGGCATAAAACTACCTGGCCTGGAATTCAAAAATCAACGCGTTGAAGCTGCATTCCGCAAAGAGTTAGTTCTTGGCGAAGACGATGATCTGAGAGCAGCACCGCAAACTTTGCGTGAGTTATTTGCGAATGTTAGAAAGAATTATTTTAGAATTTACATTCACTACACATATTTCAATTTATTTCGTTATATGTATCTTCAGGCAGACAATGTTGTCGCGTATGTGTTTTTGATCCCTACCATAGTTTCTGGTCGGATAACTTTAGGCATAATGAATCAGATATTACGCGCTTTTGGCCAAGTGGCTTCATCATTTCAATTTTTAGTCTTTTCCTGGACCACAATAATTGAATTGATTTCCATTTATAAAAGATTGCAGGCTTTCGAAGCGGCAATAGAAGGTTTACCTATGTCATCCATAGATCGTCAGTTTGTTGACGCGGGTTTTATAGAAGACTGATTTTTGAAGATAAGGCTTTTTATCTACCCAGCCATCCAAGTTTGGATAATTTGCATTGAATGAATTGTTGAGGGTTAAAGTGTCTTTTCTAGACTGTAGTCTTTGTCCGGATAAGCGCTAGTGAAGCTTGCACCGGCTCATTAACTTTGAAAATCACTAAGTCTATGAAAAATTTTAGACATCACAG
This sequence comes from Paracoccaceae bacterium, assembly GCA_902633655.1. Classification (GTDB taxonomy): domain Bacteria; phylum Pseudomonadota; class Alphaproteobacteria; order Rhodobacterales; family Rhodobacteraceae; genus LFER01. Next base: position 4,375 of record CACPHA010000086.1, on the reverse strand, counting down.
CAAGTTTGCTTGGTCTGAGTGATATTGTCCTGCGCCAACCGTTTACACTAACCAGTTTTACGGAGAACTCTGTAGATCTAACTTAGGCGCGGGCTGCTAAGAAATCCATTGTTGAAGGTAAATTTGAAACTTCCGGTGTTTTGGCGGACTTTGGCTCGGTAGAGGGGGAGTTGTCACTTGATGAGAAACGATACTTAAACTCTGCGTCATAAAAGGCGCGCTCTTTGGGCGTTAAGTCAGACACCTTTTTCCGTGCGATCGAATTGCGTAAAGCAATCTTATTTTCTTCTGTCATAGTAACTATCCTTAAACTGAAAAAATCTCTGCAAATAAGAGGCCAATCTCAATTACTAAAAGCGAAGTAAGATCTTCAATATTCAATTTGTTAGTTTCGTTGTCGATCGATTTCAATCAAATTCTTTAATCTGTTGGATATGAATATTAGTGTGCCATTATCTATCTTTCTCATAGTCTTCTTCTGATACATGTTCCAACCAATCTGCAACATTACCATTTAAGGCCTCTTGGATTGCAACATGAACCATTGCATTCATCGGAGATGCTCCATGCCAGTGTTCTTCATGTGGGGGTATCCAAACCGTGTCGCCAGCTACAATAGTCTTAGGCATTTGGCCCCTGAGGGCTATCAGACCAGTACCGCTTAGAACATATAATGTTTGTCCCAAAGGATGCGTGTGCCAAGCTGTACGGGCCCTTGGCTCAAAGCTTACTTTAAGCGCACGTACTCTAGCAGGATCTTGCGTTTCAATAATAGGTTCCTGCCAGACACGCCCGGTGAACCATTCAGAAGTTGCAAGCTTTGAAGGCCTATCTGCAGCCTTGTGAATTTTCATTTGTTAAGCCTCCGATATTTTATGATCTAGATTATTTTGATTTGTGGGATTACCAAGAATGAAGACGTTTAAGATTTAATAAAGAAAAACCACCCAGAAAACTATTTTTGTCCCAGCAAGGGACGGAAATAATTATTCCTATATTCTTTTATTTAAGAAAACGACAGATCATAATTTTTAAAGTCTTATGTAAATATTCGTTAAGCCAAGTAATGGCCTTTAAAATTATGGGAAACAGAAAAGTTGCGGTCCTTAAGTTGGATCTGCACATTGATTGATCTAATTTACAAATTCATCTATGCCGGGTATGGAACGTCTTCTTCTAGACGTAAAAGAGACTTATTAGGCGGAAAGAAGACCATGGGATCCTTCATTCTCAGAAGATTTGTTGTCATGTGCATTACTGCACTCTGCCTCACTTTCATCGTTTTCTTTTTAACAAATTTGTACCCAAATCTTGAAAAGCTGGCAAAAAACCAAGGTAATTTTCGGATGTCTGACGAAGCGGTAGCGACTTTTTTGGAAAACCGGGGTTATTTACAAGCTTTGCCTGTGAAATATGGACAATGGCTTGGTGTAGTTCCAGGCTACGTAATTGAGGGTAGTGACGGCAAAGTGCGTGGCAAGTGCTTTGTAGCAGACGATACAATAGAAACAGCTCCGATGTTCTGTGGAATTTTGCAGGGAGATTGGGGGCAATCAACCGTGTTTAAGGACGAAGTTTTTTCAATTATTGGGAAAAGGTTATCTCTGACTGGTAAGCTTATGTTTTGGGTAATGATAGTAATGATTCCATCAGCTCTTTTAGTTGGTGTCTTGGCTGGTATGAGAGAAGGTAGTCGCTCGGATAGATCTTTGTCCACTGCAGCAATCTTAACAACCGCTACGCCGGAATATGTTTCCGGTGTAATTTTCATAGTTGTCTTTGCATCCAGTGCAGTGGGCCTGAAATGGTTCAAAGGTTCAGCTACATCAGCGATGGAGTCCGCAACAATCGAGAACTTTTTACTCCCGGTATTAACTATCGCACTCTACGGCATGGGTTACATAGCTCGCATGACGCGCGCCTCTATGGCCGAGGTAATGACTGCACAATACATCCGTACAGCACGCCTGAAAGGCGTGAGTTTTATAAATATAGTATTAAAGCATGCACTTCGAAATGCACTGATCGCTCCATTTACTGTGATCATGCTACAATTCCCTTGGCTTCTTAATGGCGTTGTTATTGTAGAAACGTTATTCAACTACAAAGGCTTCGGATGGGTGCTCGTTCAAGCTGCCGGTAATAATGATATTGAGTTGCTTCTAGCTGTTTCAGTGGTGTCCGTTTTTGTAGTTCTTATCACCCAGCTGATTTCGGATATCGGCTATGTCTATCTCAATCCTCGTATTAAAGTCACATAGGGGAGAAGACGTATGGAATTTTTAAGCTGGGGCGATATTATATTGCGCATTTTAGCACAACTAATTCCCGTATGGATCTGCCTGATTGGACTATTTGGTTTTTCCATTTTTTACAAACGAAAGCTTGGACTTTACGGTAAACTATTTGACAGCACTATCGGTATGATTGGTTTTGCGATAGTTATGTTCTGGGTATTTACAGGCTTTTTTTCTGGGGTATTTGATCTAATCATAACGCACGATCCGCTATCTCAAGTATCAGGTATGAGGAATAAGGTACCGGGAATGCCAATGAGGGGCGCCGAAGAATTGGATTATCCGTTTTACCTTCTAGGTGGTGATAATCTGGCGAGAGATGTATTCAGTCGCGTTATGGCTGGCAGCACTGTTGTTATTTTAATCGCACCATTGGCCACAGTTTTCGCGTTCATGGCTGGAATCACAATTGGCTTGCCGGCAGGATATTACGGTGGACGTTTAGATATTGGGCTATCATTTTTAGCAAACCTTATTCTCGCGTTCCCAGTCATTTTGCTTTTTTATCTTTTGGTCACTCCAGAAATCCGTTTAACGGGCATGCCACAGTTTATGGCAGTTGTTCTATTCGCTTTTCCATTAATTTTTGCAGGTGTGTTAATCAATTCGCGCTATCACATAGCGCCCAAAACTCGAAATGCCTTGCTGTTCATTGTTTTGGGTATACTAGGCTGGCTTTATCTTTCTATAATCAATGCTCCAGGTTCAAAAATAACTCTATTCAATTCTATTGATCTCTTCGATGTTGATGGGGGGCTATTAACTGTTTTTGTCTCTGTGGTTTTTGTAAACTCTCCAACCGTATTCAGGATAGTTCGTGGCTTGGCAATGGATATCAAAACACGGGACTACGTGGCAGCGGCGCAAACGCGTGGAGAAGGCGCTTGGTACATAATGCTTTGGGAAATTCTACCAAATGCACGAGGTCCATTGATAGTCGACTTCTGTCTGCGTGTCGGTTACACAACAATTCTTTTGGGTACGTTGGGCTTTTTTGGGCTTGGGCTTGAGCCAGAAAGCCCTAACTGGGGGGCCACCATTAACGAAGGTCGCAAACTCCTATCGGTATATCCACATCCTGCTTTACCACCATCTATAGCGCTTTTAAGTCTTGTGCTTGGACTGAACCTTCTGGCTGACGGCCTACGTGAAGAGAGCTTGAAAGACTAAGAAGTGGAAATAAGCGCTCATTTGGCATTCAACATTTGAGGACAATACCATGGTAAAAACTTAATTCGATGGACCTATTTTAGAAATTGAAAGGCTGTTAATTTCTTTTTTTTGGGGAGATTGTGTAAAATTGTGCTGTTGGCAAATTTGCAAAGAGACATCAAATTGAGCGCCATTTTTCAAATGTTTTTCTTCAACTCATATAACACGTTATGGATCTTGCGGCGGAGTAGAAATGTTTATGATTTTTGCAAAATTTTGTGGATTAATCGCTGGACACCACATTTAACCAAACTTAGGGCCTCTGAGCCGCTATTGTGAAATTTGAGCTTGGGTCAAAATGCCCACTTTGTGTAAGCCATTATTCTGCAAGCTGAGATTCAAAGTGTGATTTGAGATTAGGAAAAGCCTCACAACTTAGAGTACAGATTGCTCTCTGTGTTACTATTTAATAAAATTAACTTTATGTTTCGCCCCAGTAGAGCCTCATGGGGTTTGTGACGAGCATTTTTTCAAGCTGTGTTGATGTTCTAGCAATTCTAGGAATGTAATCGACCAGTGCTCCGTCATCAGGCATGTGGGATTTCATATTTGGATGTGGCCAATCTGTGCCCCAGAGAATACGATCCTCAAAGCTTTCTACAATTTCTTGATAAAACGGTACTACATCATCGTACGGTGGACCTTGTCGCGTGAGGCGCTCTGGGCAGGTGACCTTAGTCCAGATATTTTCATTATGTTCTAAAAGCTTCATAAAGCGTTTAAAATCAGGGTGATACACGCCTTTTTTAACATCCGGTCTCCCCAGGTGATCCACCACGACAACGCCGGGCAATTGAATTAAAAATGTTTGCAAATCTTCTAAATCTTGAGATTCAAAATAAACTACAGTAGACCAGCCGAAATCC
>CACPHA010000085.1 GCA_902633655.1 Paracoccaceae bacterium | reverse complement strand
AAATCTACATAGTGAAGCTGAAGGGATATAATTAGGCTATTTCACTAGAGGGTAATCTGAGGAGTATCTAGCTAAACAAACAATATTGTTGAAAATAAACTACTAGGTGGTATCAATTAGTTTGTCCAATCAACAAGGAAAGGAAAAAAAATGTTTGCATCAAGAAGAATAAGTACCCCTATTGTAGGAAAGCGTGAAATGGCACTCAGCCGTATGAGAACTGCAGCAGGAATAATCTCACGCTGTGGAGCTTCTGGTGTTGATATAACACAAGTACTTGGCGGTTATGGCGCTGGTACGTTTCACTTATATGCTTATTTTCAATCTATGGAACACAGCATGGAAGTGGCAAATAACGTGAGGCACGATAAAGCCGCAGCCAAACTTGAGGAAGAGCGTGAGCTAACTCCGTCTGCCCACATCACAGGCCCAGAACTAGCTCGTACAATAGCTGGGGATGTTAACCCAGACCACGTCACGACAATGGTGCGTGAATACATAATGCCACGAGAAAACCTTAGTAAAGCCGCTGCTATGGTTCCAGACATTCAAAAAATGTTAAATGATCATGGTATAAACATTACCATGTGGGTTCCAGTTATTGCAGAAGATATGAAGCGAGTTTTAGCTGTTTATTCTGCGACTGATATGAAAACTCTTGGAAAAGGAATTGACGAGGTAGGAATGACAGACGAGTTTCAGGCAATGCTAGTAGAAGCCTCAAAACTTGGTACATTGGATCGTGCATTTGGTATGGTTAACATTAATTAAGCATAACAAGCAGGGTCGACGTGTCATAGTTGGCCCTGTTTCAACACGGTAATTAGTAACTATTCAAACGCCTTATCTCTCTTTCGTTGAGCTTCTTCAAACGTATCATACGTCCACTTACTAAGTTGCCCATTGCTGCGCTTTTGCACACGCCACTTCCTACCGTCCGTTTGCTCCGGATCAGCCCACGTTTAATCAGGTCATTCGCGATCTCTCGTAGTCTAGCTAGACCTTCACTGCGCAGATGTTTCGCCTCGAGTGTTTCAATGCCGTGTCGGTAGTTCAGATTATAACTACCGCGTTTTATTGATGTAAGATTGCGTGCGCCGTGCAGACGGCACGTTCGGCATCCGTGGGCAGCAGGATTTAAGCAACGCCGCTTTGTAGACTTAGCTCGTGCTGTACATTGGCTGGCACCGTGCTTAGAGATGGAGGCTAAGGGCATTGTTCACTTACTTTATGTAAAGGGGCTTGGTCGTGAAGTTGCCGGAGTTGCCAGACTTGCCACCACTTTTGGAAAACTTTTATTACTTTTTTATATTTTTTTATTTTCAGTAAAAGTGCTGGCAACTCTGGCAATTATGTTGATGTCGAGCATTCGCAGTTCGATAAAAAACCAATTTGAATTAGGCATTACCAGTCGACCGAGTACTTTAGCATAGACCCAAGCTGAGAGAACATACTTGCAAAGTTTTTTTTAACACGGCTGGGCTAAATAAACTCCAGTGGTTGTTTATGCCGTCCTTTGTGTAACAGCGTTCCAAGATCGCACAATACACATGATAACCACCAAGATTTACTGCCTACCCACCTGTGTACCCACGACAAAGTAGTAGCCTAACATAGTCACGCGCAAGACTATCAATTATTGTACTAGCAACTGATTTGTAATCACTTGGTCCGCGGTTCGAGTCCGTGTGGGCGTACCATTAAAATCAATGACTTAGCGCAAATGAGCTTGGGCCTTTGGTTTTTGGGGCTACACTGGGGCTACATTTTTATTCAATACCGGAGCCTTAAGGGGTAGGGGGCAAAACTCACGCGCTTTAGCTGCTAGTTATCCAGCTCTCACATTTTTTGTGAAAAAGATTTGATATAATTTTATTTTTTTACCTTTAATTTCAGAGCGTCATTAAGAACCGTTCTAGCTAGCAAAAATTTACTTTGAATGAACATGGAGCTTATTTTAAACAACGGAGCCTCCACCCCAAACTAACCCCAAATATAAGAGCAGGTCTTTATGGAAGTACAGCGCAATTTATTATCTATTCAAGTTGATCTATTTCCAAAAGGCCATTGATGGTTTTTGTCAAAAGATCTTGTTCCGAGGAGTTAAACTGTCGCTCAAATTTCTTTCTGTCAAAATTATTTTTTTTAGCCCTCTCAAGATATTTTTTAGCTTTTTGTGTATTACCCTCTTTTTGTTCAAGGAATGCATAAAGAGCGAGAACCCTAGCCGACATATCCTCAGCATCAATATCTTCCCCTATCACTTTATACATTTCACTGATCTGGTTATCCTTAAATAGAGACATCACCAAGCTTCGAGTAATAAACCAGCCTGTATCATTTGGTACTAATAAAAGAGCGTTTCTTTTTGCTTCTATACCACTTTTTATGTCACCGCAGCGTTCATAGACTGTGCCAGCGATAGTAAGTGTATCAACTGTACTTCCTATTTCCTCAGCTTTTTCGATATCAATCAAAGATTGCTCACAGCTCCTATTGAGAAACATAAGACCCATCATTGACCTTGCAGCGAAAGCATCTGGAGAATTCGGATCTAGTTCTATAGCTCTATTAATGGTATACGAAAGCCGTTTTTTATCTTCTTCTTTACTTTTACTGAGTCCAAGCAAAAGTTTTTGGTGCAATTGCCAAGCCTCAAGAACCAATAGCGCTCTTGTTTCCTCAGGATAGGAAAGTTTTAATTCATCAAACATTCTTTTTGAGTTTATGTATCCACTCTTGGTAAATTTTCGCCATTCCTCCCGCCAATTTAAAAATAAATTGAAATCTTTCATGGAATTATAATCTTTTGCCCAATTACTTCCTTGACCAGAGCCCACTCCGAGACTTATTTGCAGCTCATTTAAAATTTCATTACTTAGTTCATCTTGAATTTTAAAAATATCATCGAGCTTGAAGTCCTTCTTTTTCGAAACTGAAACTTTTGCAGACTCCAAATCAGTTATTTCCAGGTTAAGGCGGGCAGCTTTTCCCATCACTTGCATTGAACCTCTAATTAGATAATTTACTCCAAACTCATCTCTAATTGATTCATTAAGCATCTCTGTTTTTTCAGCGTGAAAGCTAGTGCTGCTTGATAATACCTTGATCGCTTTATATCCCGAAAGAGTAGCTATCATGCTTTCAGTAATACCATCAGCAAATCCCTTTTGATTATCGGCTAGGCCAGAGGTTTTAATAGGCATAACTAGAATTTTAGGTTTGGACGATGTTTCTAAGCTTCCAGGTTTGGTGCCCTTATCGGCCATTGTATTTAAATAAAACACTGCTATCAGAGCGGCAAAGACAACTACCAAAATAGCACCCAATACTTGTAGATATGACTTAGACCTAGCCGTGCCGCTCCTTCTCTGAGAAGAAACAAGCACTATATCGAATGCATGGAATTCGTTTTGTTTGACCTTTTGAATGCCTAAATCATTGAACTCGTACTCTGTTTTGCCTTTTACGTAATCATAAATACTCTTGGAGACGGTTATGCCACCAGTTTGTGCCAAAGCCTCAAGCCTGGCTGCTATGTTGACACCATCACCAAGAAGATTTTCTTTTTCTTTGATGACATCACCCGAGTTTATCCCAATACGAAATTGAAGCTTTACTGTTGCTTCGTCAGATGCGTCTCTCTCTTTAATGGCATTCTGAAACTCTACTGCGCATTCGACGGCTGAAACAGCACTGGGAAACTCAGCAAGAAAGGAGTCTCCACCTGTATTAAACAAACGACCCTTATGCTTATCAAAGCACCCACTGAGTAGCTTTTCACATGCTCTGAGGTTTTTAACAGTCTCACTTTCATCTGCCTCCATATGTTTGCTGTAGCCAACAACATCAGTAGCAAAGATAACGGCAATCTTACGGTCAATTTCTTCCTCAGACATAAATAGACTCACATTAGAATTGTTATCGCGAAGATTGCATGAGAACAGAAGTCAGTCCAACCTAAGTTTCAAACACGATAATATTTCGTGATGCCAGCAGATTATAGGTGGGGGCAAAAAATCTGACTGTTTTTCTGGCTAGTTATCCTGCTCTCACATTTTTTCTGAAAAAGGTTTGATCTAATGGGTCGCTTTAACATGCATTGAGTAAGAGAAAACCAATCAAGCATTTGTATGATTATATATAGCTGCCAAAATTACTTGAAATAAAGTTGAAGTACCTGCAACACTCCCGAGTGTTCAGAATTCATCAGTCACTCGAGGAAACTTGATGAAGCAAGATTATTCTTTGTTAGGTTATCTGGACTTCCGTTATACGAACATTGGATTGATTTGTAATTTATGGTGTCTAACTATGAGAGTTAATTTTGGAGGACGCAGATGAGCAAAGCCCAAGTTATAAATGAGTTTGGATCACCAGAGGTTATGCAATGGAGGGACTGGCATGTTCCCGATCCGTCGCCTGGCGAAGTTCGTCTAAGACATACAGCGATTGGAGTGAACTTTGCTGATACTTATCACCGTGGAGGAATTTCTCACCCTTGGAAAGTAGATAACCCTCCTGTTGTGATAGGATTCGAAGGGGTGGGTATAGTAGAGGGGGTAGGTGAAGGTGTCACAAATTTCCAAACAGGAGATAAGGTCGCTTATGGTATCCCACCTCTAGGCAGCTATGCAGAAACTCGGAACTATCCCGCGGATAAACTTTTGCATATGCCTAATGGTTTGGAAGATAAGCAGGTGGCTGCGCTTCTTATGAAAGGAATGACAGCACATTATTTGCTACATCGGACATATGCGGTGCAACCTGGTGATACGATTGTCGTGCATGCTGCTGCTGGTGGGATGGGATTAATTTTGTGTCAATGGGCCAGAGCATTGGGAGCCACAATTGTTGGCACAGTATCAACTCATGAAAAGGCCGAGGCAGCAACAGCTGCTGGGTGCCATCACGCTGTCGTACGTTCTGAGCAAAATTTTGTCGATGTTGTTCGGGAGGTGACTGACGGGGAAGGGGCTGCGGTTGTTTACGAGGCAATTGGAAAAGACACTTTAAGTGATAGTTTAGATAGCCTGCAAATGATGGGTGTTTGTGCGGCTTATGGGCACGTTTCTGGACCACCTGATCCGGTGGATATAATTCAGGATTTGGGACGCCGTGGTTCACTCTTCATTACCCGACCTGCTATCATGCACTATGTTGCGAAACGATCTGATTTGGAATGGACAGCACGTGATTTATGTAAGGCCATCGGTGATGGAATTTTGGATGCAAATATCAATTACGAATATGCTTTAAAAGACGCAGTGAAGGCGCACTCTGCGATTGAATCTGGAACGACGCTCGGTGCAAGTGTACTAATACCATAGGAGTATATCTGGCTACACCAGTAGCAGACACTCCGATACTCATAAACGTTTTGTGGTGAGCAGTTGGTAGTGTGAGGTGGGGGGTAAGAAAGATATACATAATCAATCGAGTCTAAATTTATGCACCTCTTTAGTGCGCGTATTGAATGCGACTAACTCTCCGCTTCGGACCGATTGTCCTGTAACTGCTCTTATCACGACTTGATGTGTGACCATCAATGTAACTCCTGACGCTAGCTCATTGAGTTTTTGATCCAGCAAAAGCCGAAGAAATATTTGACCAGAAACGAAATGACTTCCGAAAAGTATTGAGAGATGTAAGCAAAATTGAGGGCATAACATACGCAGACGTTTTAAATTATGAAACAAATGTATATAAAAATACTGATCGTCCTGGATATGAATGGATAACCGGAGGTAATACTTATGAGGACTACCTTGGAACAACTACTGCAAAAGAAACTAGCGGAGGGCGCTAGTGACGATAATTTTGTGGTAAAGCAGCTGCGTAGGCAAATTGCAGCTGAACAATCCGGTAAAACATTACAGCAACTATACGTGACGGGTTCAGTAAAAAAATCAACGGTCTGAGTTTTCTCAGGTAGCCAATTACACGAAAATCGAGTAAAAGGTGATAAGATGGCGGCGATATGCCGACCATCCAAAAAAGCATGTCTATAGATCCTACATTACCAAATAGGCTGGCCCAAGAGGCTGCAGGACTTTATGTAATCTGGCATCGTTGCGGTGACTGTCGTTTTTAGCAATTTTTGACACGGATTTACCTAAGTAAACTTTGTGAACTGAAGTTCTGATGACCAGCGATTTGTAGAGTTTCTTGGCCATTAACTTAATGAATTTCGTGACGGATGGGGTGCGGCGCTCTCATCGCGAGGCCAACCGGAATCCAACACCAAGAGGTTTTGTAGATAACTTAGATGCTAGGGTATATGGGTGGTTACCTTGCTTACCGTGATTACTTAGTCATCAGGGTAATCAGGGGGTCTCTAGGGTGGTGTATCCATCGTTTGAGGTTCTGGTGATGTAGCCGTCACGCATCAATTTGCTTACGGCACGATTTACGTTTTGCTTTGACCGCTCTAGCTTTTGCACAATCTCGAACTGTCTTATGCCTGGGTTTGCTTTTATGCAGTCGCAGACTTCTTCTTGTGCCCTCTTGCGAGAAAGAGCCAAGTCTTTAGCGTGACCCACAATCCGATAATAAATGCCATCAACCTTTTCCAAGCCGAACTCCTGCGACTTCGCCATCTTGCCTTCCACATAAAGTGAGGCGCCTTGACCGTCTTGTGTCTTCTGCATCACCAGGACCCAATCAGCGGTGGCGGTAATCGCAGTGCTTCCCAGAAGGTGGTCAAGCGGATCCGGGTAATGTACATGAGCTGCTTTACCTGTGTGGTGAACCATAAATATGGCAATGTTGTGCTTTAAGGCCAGTTCTGCCCATTGGCGTAGCTCTGAGGCGTAATATGAGTAGTCGTCACTTCTGTGGGATGTCATGCTTTGCGGCGTAAGGGCCATATTCATTGTGTCGATAAAAATGACTTCAAACCTGTGAATGTTTAGCATCTCTTCAATTTTACTGCGAAACGCCTTTGGGCTGGCAAATTGAGCGTGCCGTCCAGGATAATACTGGAAGTTCTTTGTAGCCTCAAAGTTCAGAACTTCGTGTCGCGCTTTTTGCAGCGCATTGGTATCCTCGCCAGCAAAATAAAATACTTTTCCACCATCTGCTAATAAGCACATTGGTTGGACTTATTCCGGGGTTAAGATGAAGAGGGATTGCGATCCGGTGACATTACTTTTATGGAAAGTTAAAACCCCGCCAGTGACTATCTTGGTGTGATTTCGCATGAACCTGTCTCTGCCAGTCTGATACAGGGTAGATTATAGGAGTTGGGTCAGGATATAACTGTGCAAATCGTTCAATTAGATTGATCGTGAGCCTGCCTTTATTGGTGGTTTAACATTTGAAGCTGATCTAGTGTCAGAAGTCCACATCCCAAAGCCGTTCTATCGCAATTGGGGGGTGTTCTGAGTGTGCAGCTTTGTTACAATTTGCTCATAACGGTATGACATCTTTGAGTGTTGTCATCCGTTCACTTTCCGCGATTGGATCCAAGTGATGAACTTGTAAAAAGGGTGAGGGTGAAAGCTCGACTACTCTTGGTTATGGTATTATTGGTTGGCAAGTCCGTAAGGTTCTAGTATTTTCCCAATATCAGAGAGAAAGCCTTTATCTTTTATCGATGGGTAATCTGCATACGGTGACTGGGCTGTGTAATTTCTTCCATAATCCATAGCTATTTTTAAAGTTTTTGCAGCACTCTCTTCACGACCTTCTTTGGCGTATCCATATGCTAAGAGTGTGCCAATTGTTGGCATTGCCATAGAATCATTGTGGATTTTTTTGGATTTTTCGTTATTCCAAAGCTCTTCTAGTTGGCTAGTACTGTCACCGAAGGCGTAGCTTTTAAATGCGTATCCATAAGCCAAGTATTTTGCATTGAACGCGCTTGGTCTCAGTTCAAGTGATCTTTCCATAAATTGAATGCCTTTTTGAAACTGTTCCTCAGAACTGCCATCTGAAGAGCACACTTGATGAAGCAAGCCAAAATTAAATTGACTTAAATGATCATCATAAATTCGCCGCTCAAACTGTTTCAACCGCGGAATGACCGCGCAAGCTTCGTCAAATTCTTGTAAAATGGATTGCCAAACACTTTTTTGGGTTAAAAGATAAATGTATATCGGTTGCCCATCGTCAACAAACAGGATACCTCTGGAGAGTAATTCAACGCCCTTTCGGATTTCTGAGGCTGGGTCGTTTGTCAAACCTAAATTAACCTTTAGCCAAGTATGAAACGCAGCGATCTGAAGAACATGAGGATCGTTCGGAGCAATCTTAAGGTTTTTATCTACCAATTCACCCGCCAAGGTAGCGCTCTCCACTGTTGATTTGAGCAAAGCTTTATCAATTTTAATAAGATCAAAATAAATTGAAGGATCAGTCGTATAATTGAAAACGTGCTGTTTCGTAGAGATATTTCTTGAAATATTTTTCATCAGATACATTGCCAAGGTATCTTGAATTTCAATCACATCGGTATTTTTTTCGAATTCGTATTGATCTCTGAATGTTGTTTCAGAGGATACTAGATTGTCTATTCTCATTTGGATGCGTAAAACTTCTTGGGAGCCTTGAATTAGACCTGTAACAATAAAGCCAATGTTATGCTTTTTGGATAAATCCTGATAGGAAGTATTACTTTCGACATGCAATCGAGTTTCGTTTGGATCAACGAATTTTACATCTAAATTGAGATTGGACAAAGTATTATTTATACCAAATGCTAATGTCTCCTCTAAGAAACTATTTTCTTGTTTCCCAGTTTGGTTTTCGAACGGCATTATCATGATTTTTGGTCGTAGATCGACAAGTTCAGTGACTTTTTTTTCTTGAAGTTCTTCGTTAAATGGGTCGGCAAAAATAATGGCCAAAATCACCATTATAAAAATTCCAATTATAACGGCGAGTGCAGAGTATTTGTTTTTATTTTT
>CACPHA010000084.1 GCA_902633655.1 Paracoccaceae bacterium | reverse complement strand
CCCAACAAGCGTGTAGACTACCTTGGGTTCGCCTCTCCGGCTCATAGTCATACCAAGAAACACTGCAGCGATAGCATCCAGCATAAGACCGGAACCCTGAGTAGGGTTAGCAGACGCCACTCGAGCGGCATACATAAGGCCAGCTCCTGCTGAGCCAAGTCCAGTTAGTGAAAATGCTATAAGGCGGAGTCGAACAACTTTAATGCCTGCTAAGTAGGAAGCTTCCTTGTTTCCGCCAATGGCATAAAGACGCCTTCCAAAGTTTGTATGCTCTAATATGCACCAGCAAATAAAAATCACCAAACCCGCGGTTATAGTTAACATTGGGATTTTAACATCACCAATTTCAATTCCAGCCCTTGCGAAACCAGAAAAACTTTCACTCTTTCTAAACTTGTAGGAAACCACAACGAGGGTATTGAGGATTCTGACACCTTTGGCAACTAAAGCGGCCTGTATAAAAATTTAGACGATTTGGCCACCACATACGTCACCGCAGCACCCTTATTCAGTTTCTAACTTATTGATTTAATTATATTTAAATGGTGGGCAGACAGCACCCATTTTACCACTCTCCTTTGAGTTTGCTTTGATCAGTTCGCCAACGGAGATGGCAAAGAAGTTGATGTGCTCATCATGAGCGTACTTGATGACTTCCTCCCAAGTTGTTGCAACTGTTGCGAAATTGTCCATATCGCGGTCAACTAAGGCGGGAACCATAATAATCAGATCGTCAATCTCACCAGCCTGTAACTTATCAAGTTGAACCTCTAAGTATTCTGAATTCGGGCGATTGGTTAGTCGTGCGCAAACGGACGAGGGCATGTCATATTGCGTTAGTTCAGTTACTAACATTGCGATAACCATATCGAGCAGCCTGTACCGATTAGTCTCCATTACTTTTCTATCCACGTTTATTGGAAAACCGTGACTTTTATAGTCCTGCAGAAAGTGCCTTCTGTCTGAATATCCTGCTGCGCTTTGCAGTTCATGGGAAGTAAATAACATGCAACAAACTTGCTCCCTAGCGCACTGTTTTTATGATATAATTGACATTTGAAATTTATGCTTAGGTGGCAATATTTCCTACGTAGCCTTTGAAAAATTTCTGGCGCCAGAACGTATTGGCGGTCCGAATTACCCATGCTGGACGAATAGCTCAAAGAACCTAAGTTCCGCTTGGTCACCTTTGACCAAGAGAATAAAATAAAATGAACTCTTTGAGTAAATAAATGGAGGAAAAAAATGTTTGTATCTTTTACTGATTGGGAATTTGACGGCAATGTTGACAACGCAGTAGAAGCCGCCAAGGGTTTCTGGCCTGAGATGAAAAAATATGGCGCAGTTAACTGCTGCCACGGTTACTGGAGAAAAAACACTCAGAACCATGACGGTTTGGAGCGACCAAAAAAAGTTGGAAGCAAACATTGACGAGATTATAGCCGCGGCTGGATCTGCGGTCGGTATGACTGTAACAGGGGGTATGACTGGTCCTCTTGCAGTCGAGCTTAATTAATGAGACAGGTTCTTGTGATTGCAGCTCAACTTGAGCAGGGACTTAAGAACTGCATCACTTGCATAAGCGAGACGTTGGAGTGGCTCCCCCGCAAAGGGGGTCCAACTCCTATAGAGGGTATGGGAGAGAGAAGCGCGCGGAAGATGCACAAGAGTTTCAGCATAGGTGCATTAGAGATGAAGGGGAGTTTCAAAGGGAGATGTGGGGGATATGTTATACCTTTTTCCTAACAATGAACGTGCCCCTATCGCCTTGCCTGTTTTCGTTTGAAATCACCTGTGCGTGAAATAAAGATTTCATGATTGTAAAAAATTAGACTTGATGATGCCCTCCGCTTTCGGATCGCTCGCGAAAATAGATGGTGCATATTTTGGGCCACTTGACGAATTGACCTTTCTGCCTTGTTCTGTGTACGCGTCCAAGAATTCAATAAAAAAACCCGTTCAGCTTTTTTATTTGCAGCCATCCGGTCAAGCTGTGTACCGCCACTCTAATGCACGAATAGTCCATCTTTCCAGCGCACATTCACAGTCGTGCCAGCTTGTGAGTAGTTGGTTTCCATAAGTTCAAGAACCCGCAAATTAGGATCAGCTTCTTCATCTTTGAGCTTGGTGAGGTACAAGCGACTGCGCACACTATTAATCCAAGCAGTACTACCGCTTGTACCTGACCCACTGTTAATTCCTGTCAGCGAGGAATGAGCTAATGCAATGACAGCGCAACCGAATTCTATGGCTGGCTTTCTCAACAGCTGAATAAATTGTCCGGCTGCACTCCGCTGATTTTCATCGGTGGGATTAATGTCAGCAAGCGTGTCTACGACCGCGACCTTAGGACGATGCTGTTCAATCTGCTTGCAGAAACCCTCAAAGAGTGGTGTTGGCATTAGGGTATTATTGCGATCTTGAACCGCAAATAGTGCATCCGCACCCGCAAGAGATAGATACTGACAATCCTTAAAATCGCGCATATTAAACGACATGCCCCCCGCAATATACGCGAAACGCCGGTGTAATTCGTCTGCATTGTCCTCCGCTGTAAGATATAGCGAGCGCCCTTGCTCTGTCGGAAGTTGGAACCAAGATCGATTAGCAGCAACAGCTAAACACAGTTGCATTGAGATTTGACTTTTACCTGTTCCACCATCGCCGTAAAGAAGGGTAACTTGCCCACCAGGGATCCAATCGTGAACAAGCCAGTCACGATCTGGTGGCTCTTCGTCAGCTAAATCCGCTACGCTCTTCCATATAAATTCCTGAGATTGATCTCCTATTTCTGGTTTCAGTCTTGTTTCAGCTTGTCCCTTTTACCTGCCAGGGGGCAGGCTGCGGTAGGGCTACGAAATAGGGGTTCCTGGCACTTGAAATTAGACTATTTGTTGACCTTCAATTGGACAGACTGGCATTTCAGCTTACTTCTATTTTCCTAAGAGGAGATGCAAGCTATGCCGCTAGATTATTCAAACAAAGAGCTGATCGCTCCTACACTTGCAGCCGGTGAAGCTACACTTCGGTCATTCGCGCCGCGCATGGGCAAACGTTACACCAAAGGTCGCAATCATGATCGAGGGGCGTGCCAACACCGCGATGTATCCATGCTCTCTCCATATCTGCGACGGCGTCTTGTGCTCGAACAAGACGCAGTTGCCACCGCGGTGCTCGAGCATGGCGCTGAAGGCGCTGAGAAGTTCATTCAGGAGGTCATCTGGCGTGGTTACTTTAAAGGTTGGATGGAACGGCGACCTGTTGTGTGGGACCAGTATCGAGAGGGCTTGATACGGGATCTGATGGCTCTAGATCGCGATCGCGGCCTTCGCCGATGTGTGGAAGCTGCAGAGGCAGGGCAATCAGGCCTCAACTATTTTGACAGCTGGGCGGAGGAACTAGTTGAGACGGGTTACCTTCATAACCATGCCCGCATGTGGTTTGCCTCGATTTGGATCTTCACGCTTGAACTACCTTGGCGATTGGGTGCGGACTTCTTCTACAGGCATCTCCTCGACGGCGATGCTGCTTCAAACACACTGGGATGGCGCTGGGTGGCCGGCCTTCACACACGTGGTAAACCTTATCATGCGCAAGCCTGGAATATAGCAAAGTTTACCAATAACCGCTTTACTCCGCGCCCTGCGGAGCTTGCCGAAGTCGTCGAAGGTCTTGAAAGCGAAGAACCTGAAGGTCTACCGAGTGTAACACCACTCCGCAAAGTGCAAGGTCCCAATCCAAACCGGCCAACGGTTCTGCTCATAACTGAAGAAGACTGCCGCCCAGAGGACTTTGACCTGCAATCCTTGAACCTCGTTGGATGCGCAACACTCGCAGCGAGCCACCTGCGCTCGCCAAGACCCGTTGCCGAATTGGTTGAAGAATTTGAGAGAGGAGCATTAAGCGACACCGCCTCGCGGATTGGTCTGGAAGCAACAGAACTCAGAGCAGGAGTGCCCAATGATCTAGCTCGCTGGGGCTCTCGAGCAGGCGCAACACAAATTGCGACCCCGTACATTCCCAACGGTCCCTTGCAAGATTGGATGCTTGAAGCTATGCCCGCGTTGGAGGAGGCTGGAATTGACCTGGTTGAATGGCGCAGGGATTGGGATAGCGCAATCTGGCCCTATGCCACGGCTGGGTTCTTCAAGGTCAAGAAACAGATCCCTGCCATTCTCCAAGATATAGGGCTGACATGATCGACATCGTTATTATTGGCGCAGGTATGTCAGGGATCGCCTGTGCTAGAGCACTGCGTATAGCAGGCGCACCTGTGCGTTTGATCGACAAGGGGCGTGGTATTGGTGGTCGCATGGCAACTAGACGGGCTGCTGTCTCTGGTAATAGCATTACATTCGACCACGGCGCGCAATACCTTGATCAAACTGAGGACGCTGCGAGTATTGCAGCGCTGGGACAAGAAGTTGTGGATAGATGGTCCTTGGCCGATGGGACTAGCCGTATTGTTGGTGTGCCTACAATGGCGGCGTTGCCAAAGGCTTTGGCTAATGGCCTTAATATCACTTTGAATACACGCGTCAGGACATTGAGAACATGCGGTGACCTTTATGAGATCGAGACTGACGCTGGCAGAATGACGGCTTCACATGTGGTCATCACAGTCCCAGCACCTCAACTCGCATCTATTTTGGGAGAGACAAACGCGATTGTTCAGCAAGCTTCAAGTGCCGTCATGCTCCCTTGTTTGACCTTGATGGCAGCTTTCATCCCGGACACGCCAGCGTCCTTTGTAACAAAGCGTGATGTTAATCCTGTGCTAAGCTGGATAGCGCAAAACAATACGAAACCAGGTCGATCTAAGGCATATCAAACATGGGTTGCACAGGCACATCCAGACTGGAGCACTACAAATATTGACGTTGATCGATCAGAAATCAAAGCGCAAATGTTGGATCTGCTTTGTTCGGAATTAGGTGTTCATCCTACCAAACTTTGCTATGCGGATCTGCAAGGGTGGCGCTACGGACTGGTGGAGAAACCCCTTGGTAAGTCATTTGTAAAACACGGAACGCTTTGGGCCGGCGGTGACTGGTGTTGTGGCACCAAAGTGCAAGATGCTTGGCAATCTGGCACGGACATCGCGACCAATGTCCTGCGCACCTTGGAACTTTCGTCGTCACTGCGTTCAGAAGTTGCGATACAAAGGTGGTAATTCTTTTACCTAAAAAGCCAAAGGTGGGGCGCCTAATGTATTTAAATAAGGAACAGTGAACATGATCCAGATGTTTGTTTTCGGAGCCGCTGCAGTTGGCATACTCGCGGCGGGGGGCGCATACGTGTCTGCCACACGATTGGTTGAAACCCCAGCTTATTCAGTGGTGCAGACGGATGGCGATGTTGAGTTGCGGCGTTACCCGGAGATGACCTTAGTGCAAGTGACGCGCGCCGGCACGCGGCGTAACTCGGTCCAATCTGGTTTTTCGCCGTTGGCTCGGTATATATTTGCCAAAGATCGCGCGGGCGAGAAGATTGCGATGACAGCTCCTGTGGTTCAGAAACCAATCAACGACAAGTGGACGGTATCTTTCATTCTGCCCTCTGGTGTTTCAGTAGAGGACGCGCCCAAGCCGTCTGGGGATGTAACAATTGTCACCGAGCCCGCGCGTTTGATGGCAACTATACGATTTTCGGGTATTTGGAGCGACAGACGCTTCCTTGAAGCCGCTAATCGACTGCAGAGGTGGATTGAGGACGAGGGCCTCAGTATTCAAGGTCCAATTGAGTATGGATACTACAACGATCCATTTACACCCGCCTTTCTAAGGCGAAATGAAGTTCTTTTGCCTGTCATCGGTAGGAGCAAAGATATTAGCGAAGAACACAGCTAAATTATAAGAGCCCAGCATGATTTGATTATGCAACCACACTCAAACCAATACAGATGACGCTAAATTAAAAGACTCCACATACTTTTGCACTGCGTTATCCTGAGGCAAATCTCGGGAGAAGAAGATGCACAGATTTATTTTAGCGCTTTCATGTATTTTAATTATGCTTGCTGCACCAATATCTGCCCAGGACTTCTAAAAGGGTTATGAAGCCTATCAGAATGGAGATTATGCTACTGCTTTAAAGGAATGGACACCTCTCGCTGAGGGTGGGAACAGTGATGCGCGGTACAACCTTGGTTTGATGTATTACAATGGTTGGGGAGTTCCTCAGGATTATAAAGAGGCTGCAAAATGGTATAGGCTAGGTGCAGAACAAGGCGATGCTGATGCGCAAAACAACCTTGGTGCGATGTATGACCATGGTCAGGGCGTTCCTCAGGATGATAAAGAGGCTGTAAGATGGTACAGGCTAGCTGCTGAACAAGGCTGCGCTGATGCTCAATTAAACCTTGGTGCGATGTATTACAATGGCCAAGGCGTTCTTGCCGATGTTGTTATAGCGCACATGTGGTTCAATATAGCGGGTGCTGATGGAAATGAAATCGGGGATGAAAAAAGAGAATTAATAGCAAAAGAGATGACGCCGGAAGACATTTCAAAGGCTGAGGCTATGGCTACAGTTTGCATGAACAGCAACTATAAGAAATGTGGATATTAACCCCATGCGCGCCGGTCAATAGAAGCAACTGGAAGATTGGCCCCCACGGATAGCCGATCTGGTCAAACGCGATCCATATAGATTTAATTTTATTAAGAGTTAAAACACGATCTAGAATTTTTTCTCTCAATTCGGCCAATGGTTTCTTCAGGCGACTGCTCAAGAATATCTCGTTCTCTACACCAAGAGACAATCCGTTTAATGAAGGCCAAGACACGGTTGGCGGCAACCGGAGTTCCGTCTTTGGTAATCTTGTTGATCAAGTTATTAACATCGCGTTTAGTTACGGACCCTAAAGGCATGTTACCGAGAGCAGGCAGAGAGTGGCGGTACATGGCTATTCTTACTTGTTGGAAGCTTTTGTTTTTTCCTGATCTTTTTTGAGCCATTCCTCGAGAACAACTTTGAATAGGTCAGCCTTTCTCTGTTCCTGCGGTGACCCGTCAGCCATATCTGCGAGTACTTCGGGAGCTTTCTGGCGTTCTTGGGCTAAAGTCATGTCTGTGTAGCGGCCAACCGTAGACCTGAGCATACGCCCTTTGAAACGCCTCATAATGAACCAACTCTTCGTTCCAGACGTTGCAATGCGCAAGCCTAGACCCCGCACACTGGCATCGAATATGTCATATCGCTTGTCCGCTGGCTTTGCTTTTCTTATCGCGAGTTCAGTTAGTGGTTGTAGCGCAAGCTAGGGTATAGATGTCTCTAGGTTACAAATGTGTTACAAAAAGTATAAGCTTCGAGGCAATGCTATACAATGCTGTGCGATATTAAGTTACGGTTTTTAATGATAATTATATAAAAATGAAAATTGATGAGATCTCTTGAAATCATAGGCCATGTAACTTTTAATCAGTAGGTCGCACGTTCGATCCCTGCACGGCTCACCACTAATACCAAAGGCTTAGCGGAAAAGCGCTGGGCCTTTTATTTTTTTTGGGGAAATGCTGGGGAAACATTTATCTTGCAGAATCAGCGCATTAGAGGTGGGGCAAAAAACCTGACAGGGATATTTACTGGTCATCCTACTCGCACATTTGATCTGAAAAGGGTTCGATAAAACTCAAAAATATTTTACGATTCTATGTATCTGCAACGGATTATTTTTAAACAATTTGGTGGAAAATTTACTTTGGCGAAATTCCTAGTTGAAGAAGAGTGTTTTCAAAATCTTCTGTGAAATTTTCATTCGACTGCACATTCCAAAAGCCCCACATAATCGATTGTAGCTTTGACATATTATTCTGTGTTGCGATTGGCATACTATTAAGTTCATTGATTAATTCCTGAGCTTCCTTTTTACTTTCCTCTTTGTGAGCAATATAGGCAAGAACTGCTATAGCACGCACTCTAGCATCGCTGACGAACTGATCAGCTTTTGATATTTCTCTTGCTACTACCTTTCCTTGATCAAATTCACCAATTGATACGAGAGCGTTCATATAATTGTACTTGATCCATGCCTCAGCGTGGGGTGTGATTTCTAGTGCTCGCTTATAGAACCCCAGCGCTTCTTCCACCTTACCTACACCTGATAAAGTGTTACCTATTGCACCTAAGTTATGAGGGCTGGTCTTATCAAGTTCTGCAGCATTTCTCGCTCGGCCTTCAGCTAAAATATTAGCTTCTCCCTGATCAGTACTTACAATTTGGAAAGGATTATTTAGCTCGATAAAGCTAGTCAGCATGTATGCATCAGCAAGGTCAGGGCCTAGCTCAATTGCCTTAAGTGCCAGTGAATAGGCCCTTAATGCATCTACTTTATTTTGAGCTGAAAAATACTGGTGCCACCCTTTCAGGACAAGCACCATCGGATTCTCGGGCTCATCGCTAAGCAGTTCCGCAATTGTTTCGCCCATTCTCTGAAAAGATTCGGGTGTTCCTTGAATAAAATCAGCTCGCGCTGAAATTAATTTCCGCCAGTTTTTTACTGATTTGAAATATTTTCTAGAGTCTTGATGGGCAGTGCCAATTGTCAGCTCAATTGACAGATTGTTTAAAATCTCTTCGCTTATAATATCTTGGATTGTAAATAAATTATCTAGTTCAAAGTCGAATCTATTTGACCAAATGACTTCATTCTTTGTTATATCTATAAGCTGTGCGTTCAACCTCAATTGGTCCGACTGCACCTGTAAGTTGCCATCTACAATGTAATTAACACCATAATCAGACATGATTTTTTCATTAGAAAATTGTTGGACAAAAATATATTTACTAGTGGGCATCGGTTGTATTTTTAACTGTTCGTGCTGCAACAGGCTTCCGATCAAAGTATCTGTTATACCTTCACTTATGTACTTGTCTTCATCAGACCCAATTGTATTGAAAGGTAAAACTAGAATATTTGGACGATCCGATGCCACAACCGTAATGCTATCAGATTTTTCATTAATGCTGTAAAGCCAGAAACCCAAGCCACCTAGCACTAGAGCTAAGGCTATGAGAATACTGACTTTATTTTTAATTCC
>CACPHA010000083.1 GCA_902633655.1 Paracoccaceae bacterium | reverse complement strand
ATGAATAATTCTTGAAAATAGACCATCTGCAAGATTAAAGGTAGAATTGTTTGAAAAATAATTGACTATTAAAAAAATATCAAAATCTAAAGCCTTCAGAATAGAAATATATCTAAAAGGTATCGCTAAGCCATAAAATAAAATTGACAATATTAAAAGTAGAGGAGTCCATTTCACTAAGAGACTAACAGTTACTTTCACTCGGCCTTTGGCAATAAAATAAATTATTATTAATGAAAATATAAGTTGAATTATTGCAGAAGTACTTCCAGCCGTTATCCTATCAAAAGCGATAATCAAAGAAAATACAATTATATATCGAACCCAAATTCTATGTTCATATTCTTGTTTGCAAATCATAAGGTGTATTAAAGCTATCCACATTACCCCTAACATGCCATTTAATAAAAACATAAAAATCCGGAGCCCACCAGAAACCGCCCCACCATAAATATATCTAGGGACTGAACCAAAACTATAGCCAAATCGAGTAAATAGAAACCATGCTAATATAAAACAGCACACTACCAATAACTTGGAGATATTGATATTTTTAAAAAATATAGGAATTTTATTAATGTTTATAGAATAATCTAATCTGCGGAAGGGAATTATTTTCGAACCCATGATAACTGCTATCATAAAAACAATATTTAAACAGAAAATCACTAAAACTGCTTCTGACAAAATATCCTGATCTATGGTGTTATTTAGCATTTGCTGGTATTTATTCTCGTACTCTCCCGTTGTTATAATTAAAATAATGGGTAGTATGTAAAATAACAGGAAGTTTGTAGATATTATAAACAATAATAAATTTTGTTTTTCCATATAGTGAATAATAGTAATGAACAAAAAATTTGCCAAGATAAACACCTGCGTTTGACTATCGACCAATCCAGGCTGATCGATTGATAGAGTAATCAAAACAAATAGGAACCCGCTAAGTAACAAATAAACTACGCTCAGAATTTCACCTAGAGAAATACTACTTTGCCTCTTAGTAACTTGAGTTATTGTCAAATCTGGTGTTTGAGTTTTTTTGGTCATGCAGCGATCTGGCTTGGTTTTGTGGCTTCAATTCCGTCTTTAACTTTGGCGAGGGTGTCAAAGCCACGTAGTTTCCTCCCATTTTGTTCAGCACATTGTCCCAGCTTAAATATCATGTGCAACATGCCATCGAATGAGAGGCATCCTTTAGAATGCTTGGTTCGGTAGCGGATTGTGGCGAAGGCGGATTCAGTCGGGTTACTGGTGCGAATACTCTGCCAATGTTGGGCCGGGAAGTCGAAGAATGCCGTAAGCTCCTCGCGGTCCTTTTGTAGGCACAGCGTTGCTTTGGGGTATTTAGGTTCATAAGTTTTGAGGAATAAATCGAACACCTTTTCCGCATCGGCTTTGGTCTCGGCTTGCCAGATGTTGTGAATTGCGGCCTTGGCTTTTGGCTGCGATAGTTTGGACAGGCAATTGAGTACATTCATCGTTTTATGTTGCCAGCAGCGTTGTTGACGGGTCGTAGGATACACTTCGTCCAACGCGGCCCAGAACCCCATAGTACCGTCTCCTATGGCCAGCGCAGGTGCATTCATTCCCCAGCTCTTGAGGTTGAGCAGCACTTCGCGCCAGCTCTGCGTGGACTCGCGCTCCCCATCCTCGATGACCAAGAACCGTTTGTGCACACGAGCCGTTACGCCAACAATAACAAGGACGCAGAGCTTATCATTCTCGCCCCGAAGGCCGCTGTGGACGCCGTCAGCCCAGATATAAACCAATGGTTCCTCGTCCAACATAACGTCTCTCCAGCCGTCGTACTCTTTTGCCCAATCGCGCTTGAGACGTGAGACCGTATTCGCCGAAAGTCCCGTCGCATCAGGTCCAAGAAGAACTTTGAGAGCTGCGCCCATTTCACCGCTGGAAACGCCCTTTAGATAGAGCCATGGCAAGGCCGCTTCTAATGTCTTGGTGCGGCGGACATAGGGCGGCACCAGGGCTGAACGGAACGTCACGGGCTGACCGGTCTTTGAACGCACCTTGGGGATGCGAACGCTCACAGGACCAATGCCCCCGTTTGGAAGGGGCGGGATGGATGATGCCCATTACGCACGACCGCCGCGTGGCCGGCCTGCGTACGCGCACTGGCAAATTGCGTCATATAGCTTTCAAGCTCCGCCTCAACCGCAGTTGCAATCAAGTGCTGTGCTCCTGTTCTAAGCAAATTCGTCAGCACATCTGTGATCCGCTCTCAACTGATCAAATCTACAATGTTAGTCGCTTTCATGGTGGTGTATCTCCTTTGGTTGAGCTGCTGTCTCGTAACAACAAATGAACCAGATACACCGCCAACCTTCAAATCCTCAAAATACCAGCTTCCATCATAACCCTAGTAACTTGCATATAACTTTTTATTCAACAAAAATTCAATCAATAATAGATTACAGTTCGGTAAGTAGATAGGGCTTTAAATACACTCATTCAAATCAAGTTGCTCGCACTCTACTCCAACTCGCAGAAATCTATGGGAAATGTAATTTACTATAGAATTAAAAGATTACGATAAAAATCAATGAGACATGTTTTTTCATACACCAACAAATCGGCGCACAAAAAAATATAATTTAAAAACCAATGGAAACATCATACTAGGAAGGAATGTGACAATATAGAATAATTTAAATTTTCTTTTATGAAATTTACTCTTTAACAAGACTCTCGCCTGCTTGTATTCCCCTTGTTTCCAGCACTCTACAGCTTCCTGAAAGGATATCTTTTCAGTTACTTTTTGTATTTCTGAACTGTGATCATTTTCAAAACTTGGCCAAAGCTCTCTAAATTTCTGCAAGAGAAGCGCATTTTCCTTGGAAAACCGATCAAATTGCTGATGACTTTCACTGTCAGCTCTTACTCGCCACTTTGACAAAACCTGTGGAACGAAATCCAGTTCTGATATTTTCGCAATTCTTAAAAAAAAGTCCTTATCTTCAAGCACATGAAAACGGTTATCAAATAAGCCTCCAATTTCACTTATAATTTCTTTTCTAACAACAACACTAGACATCGGTAAAATATAATGCTGCAATAATTCACTGAAGACATTGCCTTGAATAGGCGACGCGTGTTCAAATAAACGACTAAGTGTTTTTCCATTTATAAAATTCACTACATCACTATATACTAAACCCACTTTTTCATTCTTAAACAAGCCAACCTGCAAAGCTAGCTTTTCCGGCATCCATAAATCATCACAATCTAAAAACGCGATAAACTTACCTGAACTTTTTTCAATCGCCAGATTACGAGCCATCCCCAACGGAACAGTTAATTCGCCTTGAAAATATCGCATTCGTTCGTCTGTATAAGACTTCGCGATTTTAGCGCTATTATCAGTTGAAGCATTATCCCAAAAAATTATTTCCCAGTTAGAATAGGTTTGAGCAAAAACGCAATCAACCGCTTCCTTTAAATATTGATCGCTATTATAGCAATTCATTATCACACTAACTAATGGGTGATCTTGACTACTCTGAGGTGGCAGTTGACCCGTCATTGAACCGCGACTGTTAATTGCTTGACAACAAACTCAACATCCTCTTCAGCAAGATCAGGATGCAAAGGCAATGTTAGAAGTTCCGGAAAAACCGCATCAGTGACGGGCAAGGGTAACGCATTAGGGTCACGATAAAAACTTAACTGATGGTTAGGTTGGTAATGTATTCCTGATTGAATCCCATGCTTAAGCAACTGGCTTTGCAGAGCAACTCGATCGTGTATGTTCTTAATTCGTACCACATAAATATGTGGCACGACTGTATTATAATCTCTAGCCAATGGCTTAATACTCTGGTGGTTCCGTAAAAGTCCATCGTAACAACAAGCCAACAATCTTCGAGTTGCTGCAAATTCTGAAAACCTGTTAAACTGAGCCAAACCAATTGAAGCCATAATATCACTCATATGGTAACGCCAACCCTGCGATTTCACATCAAATTGCCAGCTACGCTTTCCCTCATATCGCTTGCTGGTATCATTTTCCACGCCTAGTAGGCGAGAATCTTTGATTTTTCGGATCACGATAGGGTCATCACTAACTACACAACCGCCCTCACCACTAGTTATATTTTTGATTCCATCGAAGCTAAAACAGCTTACATCACCAAAACTACCTACCTTTTTACCTTGATATTCACTACCAAACGCATGAGCGGCATCTTCAATTACTCGCAATCCATGACGTTCTGCAAAGTTGTAAATTTCATCAAGGCCATCCACTCCACCTGAATAATGCACGGGCATAATAGCCTTTGTATTAACCGTCAAACGCCTCTCAGCATCACGCCAATCAACATTACAACTATCAGAATTTATATCGCAAGCTATAGGCTTAGCCCCAGTTGCAGAAATAGCTTGGAACGAAGCCACATACGTTAGTGAAGGGATAAGTACCTCATCACCTAAACCAATACCACACGCTTGCACAGCCAACTGAACAGCCGCAGTCCCATTTACAACACACACTACAGGCCTACCAAAGAAGTCAGTCAACACCTTTTCAAATTGTTGAACTTCCGTTCCCATACCAAGAAATCCACGATCCAACACCTCCATTACTGCTTGTTTTTCTAAATTGCTAAGACAACTTTTTGAAAGACGAAGTAGTTTATCCGGCATATCGTTATTCATAAACTTAATTTTTCCAATTATATTGAATACGAGGATCGTTCACTGGTAAAACATCGCTTTCGGATGGATCATGCGGGATATCAGCACAGTTAGCCAGTATCGCAGGTATATCACTAATACAACTAAAGCCAAACCAAAGACCAGGCGGAATTTGTAGACGTAGGTAATCATTAGGTCTTCCAAGCTCTATTGCTTGCACCTGACCACAACTAATCGAGTTAGGCCTGTCATCATAAATTACAATAAGTATACGCCCCACTGGCACTGCAAGGTTTTGTGTTTGATAGCGATGACGCTTCCACGCTTTAATTACACCCGGAAACACTTCAGAAAAATAACATTCACCAAATTCAGTAAATTCAGTTGAATCACGACGAAGCATGTGCAACACAGCTCCCCTATCATCAAGAATTTGACGAAGCTCAGTGATCAATACACCATCAATAACGCTTTCTAAAGTTGGCATTTCAACATTGTGCCCATGTACGTTTGTTTTCGAACGCAGTACTTTCGTAGTCACCAATTTGTCGAAGCGTCAACGCATACATATCAGCTTGCCCATGATAAAAAGAAACATACCAGTCTCCGACAAACTGAATTGTTTCATCATATTGAAGATTTGACTCCCATTTAAGATAAAACAATGCTTTGTCACAGTTAAGCTTTAATAAACCAGCCTCATGGAAAGGAATATTATCAGTTATTTTATAGGCTTGGTCGGTATTTGAGAACCCCCAATGTTTACTCAAATCAGTTAAAAGTTTGACTACTGTGTCATTCTGTTCGGCACGTGGCCCAAAATTAAAAGCTTCACCATGTAAATCTGGGTTCTTGTATAATGCTCGACCTAATGCCAGGTATCCACTTAAAGGTTCAAGCACATGTTGCCATGGACGTGTGGCTTGAGGACTGCGAATTTCGACAGTCTGCTTTTCACTCCATGCCCGCATACAATCGACAACAATTCTATCCTTTGCCCAATCTCCACCACCAATAACATTTCCAGCTCGACCAATTGCCAGCCGAACAGGGTGCTTCTTCTGAAAAAACGAATGAAAATATGATTTAATAACTAGTTCAGCAGCTCCCTTTGACCCACTATATATATCCTTACCACCTAATCCGTCAGTCTCACGATAGCCCCATAGCCATTCCACATTGTCATAACATTTGTCGCTTGTGATTAATACGGCAATGCAAGGATGCTTTACTCTTCGAAGTGATTCAAGAACATTCATTGTACCTATTACATTTGTTGTTATCGTATCAACTGGATCACTATAAGATGTCGAGACAATGGCCTGTGCAGCAAGGTGAAAAAC
The DNA here is from genome assembly GCA_902633655.1 of Paracoccaceae bacterium. Classification (GTDB taxonomy): domain Bacteria; phylum Pseudomonadota; class Alphaproteobacteria; order Rhodobacterales; family Rhodobacteraceae; genus LFER01. Next base: position 3,085 of record CACPHA010000083.1, on the reverse strand, counting down.
GAAATCGGGCTGTTCATTAATAACAAGATCACGGACAACCTCTAAATCACAGATATCTGCTTGAATATTTTTGATCCGGCCTTCAAGATTCAACTCATTAAACATAGCTGGCTGGGTGGGCACATCTCGAGAAACACCTATCACCTCTGCACCCAATTTTAATAACCAACTTGTCAACCAGCTACCTTTAAAACCAGTATGCCCAGTGACTAGCACACGCTTATTTTTATAAATATCTCCAAACACATTAACCGTCTTTCAACCAGTGAGCAGTACCACTATCGCAATACTCTTGAAGCGCATCTCTATCTCGAATAGTATCCATACATTGCCAATACCCTGGGTGCTCATACGCCATTAGCTGATCGTCCCGAACCAAATTTTCAAGGGGAGACTGCTCGAGAACTGTAGAATCATCTTCTAAATAATCAAATATACCCGCCCCAAATACAAAGAAACCACCGTTAATCCATCCTTCTCCAGACTGTGGTTTCTCTTTAAAGTTTTGTACAATTCCGCTCTCTATTATCATCCCACCAAATCGTGCAGAGGGTTTTACGGCGGTAACAGTTGCTAATTTCCCATGGGCGCGATGAAAAGCAAGCAATGCTGTCAAATCAATGTCAGAAACACCATCACCATATGTAAGCATAAAAGTTCCTTCTGCTTCTAATAGGCTCTTCAGCCTCAACAGTCTTCCTCCTGTCAATGTGTTTGCACCAGTATCAACAAGTGAAACATTCCAATCTTCCGCAGTTGGATTAGAATATTGTACCGAACCACTCTTTAACTGTACTGTCAAATCACTCAATCGGGCATGATAATTAAGAAAATAGTCCTTAATTACTTCTCCTTTATATCCCAGTGCCAACACAAAATCATTCAATCCATGTTGCTCATATATTTTCATAATATGCCAAAGAATTGGACGCCCACCAACCTCAACCATTGGTTTTGGTTTTACTTGAGTTTCTTCAGCCAAACGTGTACCCAAGCCACCACAAAGGATTACTGTTTTCATTTTATATTAAAATCCTAGATTTATAATTTACGCACAATAGCAAGCATATACCTACCACCATCAGGCGCTGATTTACCCAGCTCAATTTCCAGCTCCATCAATTTAACCCGTTCGTCATCGTTCAACTGAGACGGTTGACAAATAAAATCATGAGGATCCCCATTAATACCAGAACAAACACCAATTCCCCTTAGATCCAATAACTCAACTTCTTTTGTACCTAAAAATAGCGATCTAATTTCTTCACTAGTTTGCCATGTAAAACTTGTAATAGGATCGAATATAGCACCTTTCCTATAATCTAAAATAGTCTGTACACTTTCCCAACGACGACTACGTGCAATACACATGGCGTTAAAATACTGAGAACGAAATGACATTACCAAAATCCCTCCAGACTTCAATGCATCGATAACATTTGACAAATCGTCTTTCCAATCTGGATAAAAAAAAGCAACTTCCGTCAAAAGTATGACGTCACAAGAATTATTTTCTGATTCTCTCAAACACTCAGAAATTGATTGAACCTGAAAATCTACATTTTTAAGTGATGATTTCTCCACATATATTTTCGCTTGCTCAATTGCGCTAGTAGAAATATCACACCCAAACACCTTACCGCTAGTAAAGTGTTCGCCCATTTTTTTTGTTAATCTTCCTTGACTACATCCCAAATCAACAATTCTAGCATTATTAGGGGTGTTTATTAGGTATGGTAAAATGATGTTCCAATATTGATCAGCATAATACGGCTCATCTGGTGAAGACACCATATTATATCTTGTAGAACCAATCACAGCACGTTGTTGATAGTCTTCAGCTATAGTTTTTTGAGCAACAACCCAAAATATATTGGAGACTTTTCGTGTGCCTCTAGCTAAAAACCTAAACAATAAAAACAAGACTGTTTTCACTAAAAAACACCTAAATTAACTAAATCGAGAATCTGAAATCCGAGTTGAGGGACTTTCAGTAATCCAATCATACTGTTTTTTCGGGATTTTCCAGTCTTCCCCATAAAGAAACTCAAGAACCTCATCGTGAAGGCTAGGTACATTTATCCGCAGCCCTTCCAGCTCTATGTATTTAATATCTCTTAATAAAGATGCAGGGGTCGTGTATCCGGCTGACACATATGCGAGTCCAAGTCGCATCAGAATGTGATAAAGCGCACTTGCAAGAGGACTAAAAATAAACAGGAAGTTAACCACACCGCTAAACTTTCCCGCATAACTCGTTTTTTTTGCAATAACCTTAACTAAGGTTGCAAATTTTGACTTTGAAATAGTCCATTCTGAAAAGGCAATATCAGTTTCAGGGGTGACATGATAAAAATTAAAATCAATTTCTCTACTATCACCTTTAGTAAAGGATACAAAATCATAATCAGCACCATCATCTTTCAATGAAAATCCGTTTGCGACCATCATCTCAATTAATGATGTTTTTGAAAATGATCCCGACCAAATACCGAAATCAATGTCATGATCCCAGGGAATTAAATTTCCATCACGAATTAATCCCAGTAATGTACCATGACAAACCCAATACGGCACATCGTTCTCTTTCATAATTTTAATAGCCTCAATAAAATTCAAGTCTAACGTCGTTTCGCTATTACTCGGATCAGACATGGATCCTCCGCATCTGTTTTTGCAAAACCTTGCCCTTCTTCAAAAGACACAATATCAAAACACTCTCCAAGTTGGGTTTTCAATTTTTGAGGATCTATAAACCGCCGATAATGCGAAGTAACGTACTCGTGCAACCCTACTTTTTGTCCATCGCCATATATTCCATCTGAAATTGATCTAGCTTCTATAAATAGATACTTTAAATTTGCCGCATTGTTCAAATGAAGAAATAATTCAGCTTCTTCCTCATAATTTATAGCATGCAAAGTAAACCGCGAATAAATTGAATATTCTCCATTTGCTAGATAAGAATACTCACAAGTAGTAAAATCACTCTGCTGAAATGATACATTTAACTCAAGTTCATTTTTTTTACTTTCATTTTTTGAGATCGCAACACCACATTGCTCTATTCCAGTACAAGGAACAG
>CACPHA010000082.1 GCA_902633655.1 Paracoccaceae bacterium | reverse complement strand
GGATCTTTTTCTGTAAAAATCCCCTCCAGCTTTGACGATGTTAGCGACATATATGTTTTGCCAGTAAAAACTAACGGGGACAGGGTTATAACCCTGGGAGACCTAGCCGAGATAAAGTTAACATTCGAAGATCGTGAGGGGACAGCGCGCTTTGACGGGCAACCGACCGTTGCCCTTCAAGTCGTAAAAAGAAAAGGTTTCAACCTGATCCAAACTGCCGAAAAAATTACAACACTCGTAGAGGAAGAACGTCAAAGTTGGCCAGATGACTTAAAAGCAGCAGTCCGTATGGGGACCTCGAACGATCAATCTGTAGTCGTTGATAGTATGGTAAGTCAGCTAGAGGGATCAGTTCTGACCGCTATTGCCCTGGTGATGATGGTAGTCCTGACCTCTCTGGGAACGCGCGCAGCTTTATTGGTCGGCTTTGCCATCCCAACATCTTTCCTGCTGTGTTTCGTACTATTGGCAATTATGGGGATCACAATTTCAAACATAGTGATGTTTGGGCTGATACTTGCCGTTGGAATGTTGGTAGACGGTGCCATAGTTGTGGTAGAATATGCAGATAAGCGCATTTCCCAGGGTGAAGGCCCTATGCGGGCTTATGTTGAGGCAGCAAAGAGAATGTTTTGGCCGGTTGTCAGCTCAACGGCCACCACTCTATGTGCTTTTATGCCGATGCTTTTCTGGCCCGGTGTCGCTGGTCAGTTTATGGGAATGCTGCCCTTGACCTTAATCTTTGTTCTTTCCGCTTCTTTAATTGTGGCATTGATCTATCTTCCAGTTCTTGGTGGGGTATCTGGACGAATTAGCCGCATATTTTCAAGAGGTTCGCTAGTCTTGAGGAATTTTCTCCCATGGGTTCTAAGAGTCGCGCTAGTTCCAGTTGTACTGCTCTGCATCTTTATCAGCATAATGCAAATCATAAACCCAGCCTATATTTTTGGCGAAGGCGCCAGGGATTGGGCTCGAACTGCCACTTTGATTGGAACCGTGATGTTCCTCCTCGCGGCATTTGCCGCGTCTACTGTCTTAGGGTCTTTTACAGCTGAAAATCGCCCAATCATAATCAAGGCTGGATACCAGCGAACCGGCTTTGGATCATTTATAAAACTTATTGTTGGCAATCCAATCATGCCAATTGTTACTGTCTTTGGAGTTGTATACTTTGCCATATCCGTGACTAACTATTTTGGCGAAAACAACTACGGCGTGGAGTTTTTCGTTGAAACAGAGCCGGAACAAGCCATTGTCTATGTAAAAGCTAGAGGAAACCTTTCACTAAGCGAGAAAGATTCAATTGTACGTGATGTAGAGGAGATCGTTCTTGCCCACCCGGGTATTGATAGTGTTTTTGCTTTTGCAGGCGCAGGCGGCTTGAATTCGAACACTTCTGGTGCGGCGCCACCAGAAGATACAGTTGGTCAGATACAGTTGGAAACCATACCTTGGAAGGATCGAGCAGATCGGCTTGATTTAGATGGCAATATTGTAATGGCCGAACTAAAAGAACAATTTTCAAGATTTTCAGGCTTTGAAACAGAAATCCTTGAACTCGCACGAGGCCCTGCAAGCAGTAAACCTGTCCACTTACGCCTTAGTGGGGATAACTGGGAACAACTCCTGGCAAGTACGGCCAAAGTTCGCGAAATCTTTAACCAAACTTATGGTTTGACACTCATCGAAGATACCCGTCCTCTTCCTGGGATAGATTGGCAAGTCGATGTGGACGTGGAGAAAGCCGGTCGCTACGGCGCTGACGTGGCAACCGTTGGTGCCATGGTACAACTTGTAACCCGCGGTATACTACTCGACACGATGCGTGTCGATACAAGCAAAGAAGAAGTTGAAATCCGCGTCCGCCTTCCAGAAAAAGATCGGTTTCTCAGTACATTAGACGGACTAAAGGTACGTACACGGGACGGACTTGTGCCTCTTTCAAACTTTATTAAACGGAAGCCAGTCCAAAAGTTAGCGCAAATCCGTAGAATTGATCAAAAGCGCATATTCGATGTTAGGGCGGGCGTTTTGCCTGACTTGACACAAACGATAACAAACGAAGATGGCACCGAGAAGAAAATCTTCGTCAATCCAAACGAACGTATTGCGTTTTTGACAGATTATTTGGAAAGAAATCCACTCCCCAAAGGCATTCAATGGGAGTGGACTGGAGATCAGCAGGATGAAGCAGAAAGCCAAGCGTTTCTTATGACTGCTTTTCCTGCAGCGCTTGCACTGATGTTTATTATTTTGCTGGCTCAGTTCAACAGCTTTTACAACGCATTTATAGTGCTCATCGCTGTGGTTTTTTCTACTATTGGAGTATTGATCGGGATGCTTGTGATGCAACAAGCGTTTTCCACAATCATGACGGGTACCGGAGTAGTCGCTTTAGCTGGAATTGTAGTAAACAATAACATCGTATTGATTGATACCTACCAGGACTTCGAGTCTAAAATGCCCAAAATCGAAGCAATTATTAGGACTGCCGAGCAGCGCATCAGACCTGTTCTGTTGACAACCATCACAACCATGGCCGGTCTTGCGCCAATGATGTTAGGGCTAAGTCTAGATTTTTTTGAAGGTGGATACTCCATAGATAGCCCAACAGCTCTTTGGTGGAAACAATTAGCAACTGCTGTCGTCTTTGGTCTTGGAACGGCAACCATATTGACGCTGGTTTTTACACCGGCATTATTGTCGATCCGTGTTTGGGTAATAACATACACCATTTGGCTAGCAAAAGGTCTCGTTGTTCTAGGCGCATCTAAAAAGGCAAGAATTGCTCGTGATTGGGCACTTCGTAATTCTGTGAAAAAAATGAAAATGCCAGAGATTATCTGGGACGCTAGACCAAATAAAACATTAGAAAAAGATCTCGTTAAGGACCGGATGCTTGGTTTAACCAAAGCGAAACCCGCAGAGTAAATTTTTATGTTGTCATACTATTTTTTTTGGAACTCTGAAATGCCCAAAGCTCACTATAGCGTCCTCGTCTTTTCAATAGATCCTTGTGATTGCCGGTTTCAACAATAACACCGTTTTCGAGCACCACAATTTTATCAGACCTGGAAATGGTGGACAAACGATGAGCAATTGTAATCACAGTTCGATCCCGCCCGGCATGTTCAAGAGCTTCTAGAATTTCGTTTTCTGTTTTGCTGTCAAGCGAACTGGTGGCTTCGTCTAAAAGCAGGATTGGTGGATTCTTCAGAAGTGTACGCGCGATACCAATCCTTTGTTTTTCCCCCCCAGACAGCTTTAAGCCGCGTTCTCCAACTAGCGTATTATAACCTTTCGGCAAAGACATTATAAAATCGTGAATACGCGCCTTTTCCGCTACTTCCAATATTTGGGCGTTTGTGGCTTCATCACTACCGTAAGCAATGTTGTAATAAATTGTGTCATTGAAGAGTACAGTATCTTGTGGCACAACGCCGATCACTTGATGCAGGCTATCCTGCGTGATGTTACGCACATCTTGGCCATCGATGAATAAAGCTCCGCCAGTCACATCGTAAAAACGAAACAACAGCCGAACAATGGTAGACTTTCCAGACCCTGAAGGCCCAACAATCGCAACAGAATGCCCTCCTGGAATATCAAGACAGATGTCATCCAATATTAGTCGCTCCTTTTCATAAGAGAAACTAACCTGTTCAAATCTTACATGACCCTCTGTCACGTTGAGCTTCCGTGCACTGGGTTTATCCTCTACCTCTGGTAGTTCTTCGAGTAAATCAAACATCTGCCGCATATCAACAAGTGCTTGACGAATTTCTCGATATACCGTGCCCAGGAAATTAAGAGGCATTGAGATCTGTATCATGTAGGCATTGACTAGTACGAAATCTCCTACGGTTAATTCACCAGCTTTCACTCCAATCGCGGCGAGGAGCATCACGCTCACAAGTCCTATCGTTATTAAAACAGCCTGGCCAAAATTTAAATAAGCCAACGAGTAACTTGTCTTGAGTGCAGCAGCCTCGTAGCCAGCCATCGCAGCATCATAACGTGCAGCTTCCCTCTTTTCTGCGCCAAAGTACTTAACCGTTTCAAAGTTAAGTAGGCTATCTATTGCCTTTTGGTTTGCATCTGTATCCTGCTCATTCATTTTGCGCCGTAGTTTAACGCGCCATTCGGTGACTACAAAAGTAAACCAAACATAGACGATGATTGTGAAAAAAATTATACCCAAATATTGCCAGTCTTGCAGTTTCCAAAAAATTGCCACGCTGATAAAGAGCATCTCTAGGACTAAGGGTCCAGTTGAGAAAACCAAGTACCGTAAAAGAAATTCAACGCCTTTAACTCCTCTCTCAATAATGCGGCTCAAACCGCCGGTTTTGCGTGTAGTGTGGTAACGCATCGACATTTTATGAATATGTTCAAAGGTCTCCAAGGCAAGACTGCGCAAAGCCCGTTGAGCTACTTTGGCAAAAAGGACATCGCGTAATTGCTGGAAGGCGTTTGTTGCAACGCGGGCGAGGGCGTAAGCCACGGTAAGACCAATTGCACCAAGAAGAAAATCTGGGGTAAGGTTCCCAGCAAGGTCATCAACCGCCCATGCTTGTAAGATTGGCGCAAGGACCGCTATTAACTTGGCTACCACTAAGGCCAGGAGGGAAAGCAGAACACGTGCGCGAAGATCAAAATCACCTTTTGGCCACATTAAGGGTGAAATTCGCTTAATGATACGCCAAGCTGCTTCGTTTTCGCTTTTTCTAGACCCACGCTTAACAGAAGGAACAAAAGACATCAGTGTGTTTCCTGGATAACAGAAGCGCGGTTAACGCTAGGCTTTGTGCATTTAGCACTTTTAAGTCCTAGTTTTTAAGTTAGTTGTCTGGAAGTGTAAAAATCTGCCCCGGATAAATAAGATCAGGATCACGGATTTTATCTCTATTTTTTTCAAAAACGCGAACATAAAGCATGCCACGTCCATATCTTTCGCGGGCGATTGCCCAAAGTGTATTGCCAGGCTGGACCGTTACAACGTTAACCCGGGCTGGTTCATCCACTATACTCAAGTAAGCGGCCAACTCATCCAAACTCTCTCTCTTAAAAGGGGTTTCCAAACGGGAATTAACTTTGCCATCCTGATCCAGTTCATCAATACGCAAAGTGTAAATACCTGCATCGACCTCAGATAGCGCAGTACTCCATTGACCGGTTGCGTCCATAGCTACAGTAGAAACAGGTGTATTGTCCAAGTAAATTCGCACAAGACCTGCAGGATTTCCGCGCCCTGCAAGCGCTACGTCACCGGACTCATCATAACTGATTGTATCTACTGCTACATCATTTGCGTCTTCATCTGTTCCATACTGAACAATCTTGACACCAGCCTTGCCTGTAACCACAACAACGGGCTCTTTATCTTGTGGGCTATTGGTGGTTTCAATGCCTTCAACAGTTGTTTCAGAAACAGCTAGGTTAGGCTCATTTTTTACACCCGTAATCTTGATGTCTGATGGCTCAATTTCAGTTTTAGGCTCTATAACTACCGCTACCTCATCAGTGGTGACTTCTTTTTCTGATACTTCTTTCATAATCTTGAGCTTGGTAGGATTAGGTTCAGATTTTGGTTGTAAAACTTTTGCTACCTCTTCAATAGGGGCCTCTTTTTCAGGCGCTTCTTCCAAAACCTTGAGCTGATCAGGTGGATTCTCTGTTTCAGGCCCTAAAGCTTCGGTCACCTCTTCATTAGCGGCCTCTTTTGGGAAGGCTTCTTCCGTAATATTAGGCTTAGCGGTTATGGTCGCAGTTTTAGGTTCCAAAACTTCGGCTAAATCTTCAATGATGGCTTCTTTATCAAATGCTTTAGCATCAGGTTCCAGCTCAGAGGCCAAACTTTCTCCTTCTGCAATAACTTTAGGATCAGCAAGTTGCGTTCCAGCAATTATTATATCTTGGTCGGAATAAACTTTTTCCCCATTGACAACTGTCATGAGTGAAATCACTCGTACTTTGCTGCTTGTTCCTATGTCAAAAATGGTGGCAAAATTACCCGCTGCATCAGTCTCTACTATTTCAATCGTCTCGTCATTAAGTAGAATATGTATGGTCACACTCGGTTCACTGCGGCCACCGAGTACTACTAGTCCTGTCGAATCAACTCTTTGGTTTTCAAGAATAGGCACGATTAGATGATTTTCTTGCTCAGCATTTTGCTTTTGTGAATTTTCGGTGTCTGCAGGTTTTTTAGAGGTATCTAGCAATTCGCTATCTTGTTGAAGTTCTAACTCATCCTCTTTCTCGACATCATTAACTGCAACAGGCTCAAGTGAGGTTGGGACGACCTCCTGGTAGGATTTATTTGTCTGATAAACGTATGCGGCAATGATAGTGCAAACTAAGAAGCCTAGTGCTAAAATAATCGGCACACTGGATTGCGTATTTTTTTCGTTCATTTTTATCCTTCAGGGTCTACCAGTACCCGTATAACGCATTGAGACTATTTATCATCGGCGTTAAGTAACGTCAAAGGCCATGTTTAATGAAGGTTTGAAAAATGAAAAGTTTGTCAGTTTGCGTATTTTGTGGATCACGAAGTGGTGGTAAGCCAGAGTACGAATTAGCTGCACGAACACTTGGCAATGGCATTGGGCAGCGAAAATGGCGTCTTGTCTATGGTGCCGGAGATGTCGGCTTGATGGGCAGCGTTGCTATTAGCACCCAGGCCCAAGGATCGGAAACATTTGGAGTTATACCAACACATCTCATCCACAAGGAAGTAGCTAAGAGAGACCTTACACAATTTATTGTGACAGACAATATGCATGAGCGGAAGAAAGTCATGTTTATGAATTCCGATGCGATAGTACTACTGCCTGGGGGTGCTGGCTCTCTTGATGAGTTTTTTGAAGTATTGACTTGGGCACAGCTTGACTTGCACGAGAAGCCATTGTTGCTTGTTAATGTTGCTAATTATTGGTCACCACTTATTTCGCTAATCGACCATGTAATTTTGGAGGGGTTTGCAGAAAAATCTATAAAAAATCTTTTTAAAGTTGTGGACTCAGCAGAGGATGCACTAGCAACGATTCAAACGCGATTGGTATAAATGTTTACCGAACTGTAGATTATCAAAGCTATCCAAATCTCCGGGAGTGCGATGGCATGCCATTGAGTCAACTACTCCGCCAAAAAAACGGTCGCGCAAACGAGCTCTACGCTAGGATTGATATATTGCAAAACACCTAATGTTGATAGTGTCACACTGCGAACTGAATATGAAAATAGTATCAGAGGGGCCGCAGTGAGTGGGTCCAAGAAGGCCAATAAAAGAGAAGTAAAAAGATCAGTCCGAAAATGCCCACCAATACCACCATGAAAATAAACCAAGATGCCCAGCGCTACAAGTGTAATGAAAAACACTTCCATAGTAAACGTTGTGGTGGTGGGCGCTAACAGTCTTTTTGTCAAAACCGCGTAAAAACTGAAACTTGTTGCCAAAGTCAAAGCAATCCAAGGAGGTACTCCTAATCCGTAGGTCAGCGCGATGACGTCCAAAGCAGCTAATGCAACAGCGAACCAGTGCCCCGGCGAAAGTTTCTCGTTGGAAATGCAAAAGCCTAAAAAAATGGCCACCCGTGGAAGTATGAGATACCCCAGGCTAGCCTTGGTAAGTTGACCTGTTTGAATGGTATAGATGAAGAAAAACCAGTTCGTGGCAATCAATAACACGGCTACAAAAATGTAGGCGCCTCACGTTATACAAAAATTGCAACAACGATCTAATCTAGTCGCCGATTATAGGTAAGAACAGCGGAAAAAAATAAATAACCAAATGATGCGATGCGATGCGATGCGATGCGCATAGGAGCTCTAATAGTGGTACAAAGTCAAGGATTTTATAGTAGAGAAGAGCTGGCCCCCATAATCACTCCAGCCGATACAATTGCTAAAACCCCGTTAGTGCTTTCTTGCATTAACAGTAGCTCGTACAATTCATAAATACATACGGCCTGTCAGAGTTATTTATAACAGGCCGCTCAACAAAATTTCAGGAAACTAAGTTTTATAACCTGCTGGCAACATTCTCCCAGTTTACCAGATTTTCAAGAAAGTTTGTAAGATAAACTGGCCGCTTATTGCGGAAGTCAATGTAATATGAGTGTTCCCAAACATCGCACCCCAAAAGTGCGGTCTGACCGAAGCAAAGAGGATTAACGCCGTTCTCTGTCTTTGTTACTTTGAGAGCACCGTCAGTGTCTTTCACAAGCCAGCACCAACCCGAACCGAACTGCCCCGCACCCGCCGCTGAAAATTGTGACTTAAATTCTCCGACATTACCAAAGTTTTCGTTAATCGCAGCCTCAATCTCGGATGGCATCGCCGACTTATTCGGGCCCATCATCTCCCAAAATTGAATATGGTTCCAATGCTGACTAGCATTGTTAAATATACCGTTTTGCGCCAATGCATTGGCATTATAAGTACCTGTAATAATATCCTCTAGCGACCTACCTTCGAACTCTGTTCCGACAATCAGCTTATTGCCGTTATCTACATAAGCTTTGTGGTGCAGATCGTGATGATACTCCAAGGTTTCTTTAGACATTCCATGTGCAGCAAGCGCATCATGAGCGTAGGGAAGATCGGGAAGTTCGAAAGCCATTTTCTGGACTCCTTAAACGTTTTTAAAACTTATTTGCCTTTAATGATAGAGTTCAAAGACCATCGTCAAGGACAAACAGTGATACGGCAATAAATTGGCCCAATTAACACCAAAGATCAAGTTCGCTACCTTCAGAAGACGAGATGCAAAGTTGTTGATACATGTAATGTCCGAAAGATCGAAAACAGATGATTTTAACCTCTTCCTCGCTAACCATCCAGAAAGCTGCTGCAATCTGCCCAAAGCGAGTACGGCGAATCTGCCCTGGACCAAACTGACTTGGTGCAACATCAACTGGAGCTAGTTTTGCAATCACTTCTCGCACTTTACCACCTTGCAACGTAAATACAGACCGAGCATCTGAAACATCTACGACTAATGAATGATGATTTTTAAGGCTACGTTGAAGCGTTGAAATCAGGCCAATTGTTTCCTTTTTGGGACAAAGGAATAGAAGTTCATCAGGCGACATCCACGCAATGCTCACTTCTTTATAATGTTTAATTCCGCAGATTTCCGGCAAATCGAATTCAAGCGCATCTTTGAAACTTGTAGACGAAAGATCCCCACGTACCACCAGCATCCCAATGGTGCTGTCCGTTGTTACAGTGACATACCCAAAATAATCTGGAAAGCCTATGTCGCCGATGTCAGACATTTTGCTTCTCTCCCAATTTGTCATAAAAAACGGGAGCAACGATTTTTACCTTTACCTGAGTACCATCAATCTTTGGAAAAGAAATGATATCTCCCATTCGCTCCGGACCATTTTTTACAAGACCCAAAGCGATACCGCGCCTTAGTGTGGGAGAGAAGTAAGTAGAAGT
>CACPHA010000081.1 GCA_902633655.1 Paracoccaceae bacterium | reverse complement strand
TTGTATAATAAATTTTGTATTAATTGCCAGTGACTGAGGACGTCTTTACGTAAGCATAATTGCCTAAGGTGATTCGCCTCCACGTCATTATTAAAAATATCATACTAGTAAGTACAAAATGAAAAAGGTTCTTGAGGTTCTCCGCATGCAATGCCTTAAGAGTTTAGGTCGCTTTTACCCCAATTTCGCGACCGTTTGGGTAGCCTTTCCCTTCTTATGCGGCCCATTAACATTTTTGAATAATTAACCACCGTAAAATATTTTTGGCTAACTAGGATTCTTAGCTCCCAAAAAGGACACTACATGGATGTCAGGTCGATTTCGAGTATTACAAAGCAACAAAGAATTGGGTTCAGCATAATACTTACGATTCTCGGGAGAACCACAATTTCATCTTATGTTTTTCAGTTCACCAATTCTTTAAGTCGACAACTTGAGTTCTTGATGTACAGATTTTTAGAGTAACGGAAATGCAGACATCACGGTAAAAGATGATTTAAAGTAAATTTTTTACCGCTTTGTACCACAGACTACCGTTCCCTTGATTTCTTATCTCCGACATACTTCTATAGGGCCGGATGATATGCCCGCCCATATCAAAAGATCCTTGCTCCTAACTCATTTATCCATTCCTATTTCAAGTGGTCAATTGCTCCTTGGTCGCTGATAGGTAAACTATCTTTTCGGGCATCGTAATGCCCCAGAGATACGCCATGTAATTGCGCATCTATAAAAATAATTCATCGTTGATTTTGCGTCCACTCTAAATTTCTTAAGGATGAATTATGCTTGAGGCTTGCTATTCACAAGTTGCTCGCATTCCAATTCATGTAAAATGAATTTTAAAGAATTTTTAATTTTTTCGTAAATATCTAGTGTGTTGTGAACCTTTGGGGAAAAAACTTCAAAGGAAATTGGTCCGCTATATCCTTGATCTACAAGGTTTTTGATTTGCATTACGCTACCAAGCATATCATTACTATCAATCAACTCCCTGTGTTCATCCTTCATTTCATTAATGGCTAAACCTTTTTCACTAACACCAGAGATATGCACTATCCCTGTTTGCTTCGGGAATATTTTTTTTTCCTGCGCAAGATGATGATGAAAGGTATCGTGAACAAGTTTAAATACCGATGAACCACCTATATAATCTATCGCGCTAACCGCTTGCTCTTTTGTTCGCAGTGATGAGCTTTCAAATCCAAGTGGTTCCAGTAAAGCAACTATACCAGCCTCTTCCAACATTGGCTTTATTTCTGATAAAGCAAACTGAAGGTTGTATAAACGTTCGTTGTTAGTTTCAAGCGCACCATCATTTTGTGGAATAAGTGAGATTGTCTGTGCTCCAGATCTTTTGGCTACCTCGATTAGTTCACTGACTTTTTGGGCGACTTCATTTGTATATGCATTGAAAGGATATACTTGAGACAATCCATAAAGTTCCAAGCCAGCCTCTTGCACTGCTGCTGCTATTTTTTCTGGAATTTCGCCAGAAAAAAGTGGTGCAGATAGATCATTTCGAAATTCAATTCCACTAGCACCAATATCGGTTGCCAAATTTAAAAGTTCAAACCAATTCAGGTTTGGCGCCGTAATGTGGTTAACTGAGACTTTCACTTTCGCTCCTTCAAAAAATCACAGAAGGTCCAATGACCTCCAATATATGTTCAGCACAAATGCTAATAAAATTTGAGGGAAATAATTTTATCGCAGGATACTGGCACTTTTACCCAGAATAACGTTACCCAAAATTATGTGGATTCAGAAGACAATTTCTATGCTTTTCTCCAATCTAGACTATTGAATTTTTTACCCAACTTCTTCTTAAAAGAACAATTACAGATTTTTGCCCCTAGGACTTCTGCTCTGATTACTGCTAACACTTTTATTCTTTTTATTGGCGCGGAGACTAAGTGGCAACACTCTGTTAGAGAATTACTTTGTATTAGGAGCTGTTACTTGTTAGTGATGTCAGCCAATTCAGCAGATTAGCAAAGAAAGCAAAGTAAGCAAAAAATACCTAAGAGTAGCGTGAAAGGGTGCACCAAAATCTTAGCCAATCAATATAATCCACTCTGTTTTTTTTACCTTATGATCGTAGTTTCAATAGCAACTGTCGCTCAACTTACCACAATGATTGTAATAAAACTTGCCAAAATTAATGAAAAAGAAAATTCATTGAATCATCCATAATCGACCCGGCTTTGATTGGTGCTTTTGAAATCATTCGCAGTGTCATAAACATGCAATACTTAGTGGCTGATATGGACGATGCGACAAGAGCCACGAACGATGGTAGTGAATTAAGTAAAATACCATTTGGCGCACTAAAACTCATTTTTTCTGCAGCATTCCTTTTGATTGCAATAATACAACTTTAAAGTATTTACGATATTTGCTAAATAATAATTTGGTTGGGGGATTAGACCAGCCACACCAACTTGCTTCAATGTAGCAGTTGTTTTGATACTCAATGTTAGCAGTGCCATTAATACTGCCCGAAGCGTGAGAATTTTTTCCAAAGACATTAATATGTGGCCGCAAGCTAGCTTCTTTGACGCCTAACAATGATCGAAGCCTGCAGGTTTGAGTTTGACTGCGATTTTTGTTCTAGACAATCACCTTAAAAGCCTCCGGCTCCACCTGAGCTTTGACAAAGTCGACTTCCATCTTCACAATTTTCACCAGCCAGAAAAAGGCTCATATCCCATCAGTCTTCCTTCAAGCGAGCACCGATGAAATGGCTCCGGATGAAGCGAACTTTTCCCTTTTTTATCTGACACCCGCAGGCAGAAAGAATAAAGATCGATAACTCTAGAAAATTCCGCCGCAACGGTCGAATTGCTCTTATCAGAACGTTTTTTTATGTAATTTCCCTTACCGCAAAGATCTTTCGATGGATGCGATGGTTTCTAGATCCTATACAGTAGTGTTTGGCCTACTCCTGCAAAAATTTCTGTGGATAAGTTAAATTCAAGACTTGCACCCAATCTCAAAAATGTATCAAGTTGTTTTATGTCTGCTCTATCCGACTTTCATGCCCAACAGCTTATCATGCGCCACTGCATGTCCACGGAGGGCACCACAGACGCTGACTATGCTATGCAAGTTGCACGGCTCAAAGATTTTATCCGCAATGGAACACCTACACGTGCAGGACGTATTGTGGCAACCCTCATGCAAGCAAATGAAGTCATTGACGAGTTTAAGATTAGACAGATTAGCCAACGCTTGGATGAAGACGAGCGGCAGGCCGACCGATTTCCCTAATAACCTTATCTGAGCTTAGCCCCATTTTGGATTGTATCGTACCAAAGTTGTACAACCGTCTGAAAGTGCACTTACACATGCTAGTTTTTTGGCCGGCATGCGTTCTTTGAAAAAAGAAATGAATATTCACAGCATCTGCGTGCGGCGAGCTTCATCTTACAAAAAAGCGTGTCTTGCGAAGATCAAATGAAGTAGGTGAAATGGCCGGACATTCAAACATTGTTGAAATAGAAGATATATCTGTGGATGATACCCACCTACCCCCCGGGTATGGGCGAATGAACAAAAACGTTTTTGAGGCCTTACGTATGTCGGCTTTTGAAAAGGGCATTATCCTGGATCCTAATTATTCAGGCGGAGCCCTAGCTGGATTAATCCAATAGACCGGAAATGGAATAATAGCCTCCGAACAAAATGTATTGTTCATTCACACAGGTGGAGTGCCAGAAAATTTCGGATATCACAGTGATTTAGAAACACTAATGGTTGACGCTTAGTCGATTGAGTGTTGTACAATTTTTCAGTGATGTGGATTTTGTCCTGAGTTAATCATTGTAAAACCAAGGTATTTCTATGATGAATAAAATACTTTAATATAAAGTCGAAAACCTTTTATTTAAACTCAAGACAATTTGGACGGAAATTGAGATGAAATACATTTTCCTCACAAAACTGAATTGAAATTGATTGGAGTGAAATGATGGGGATATCAAATTGTAACAATTTTTCAGATTTTCGCGCCTTAGCGAAAAAAAAACTCCCTAGCCCAGTCTTTCATTACATTGATGGTGCAGCCGATGACGAGATAACCTATCAAAGAAATACAAGCGCGTTTAACGATGTTGATCTTATACCAAATGTTTTGGCTGGAGTTGAGCAATTAGACATGTCAGTGAGTGTGATGGGCCAAAAACTCAGTATGCCAGTCTATTGCGCTCCTACTGCTTTGCAGCGTTTGTTTCACCACGAAGGTGAACGCGCGGTCGGAAAAGCCGCAAGTAAATTTAATACTATGTTTGGGGTCTCTTCCTTATCGACCGTTTCTGTGGAAGAAATCGAAAACATTGTTAGCGGTCCCAAAATGTTTCAATTTTACTTCCATAAAGATAGAGGGCTTAATGACGCCCTGATACAAAGAGCAAAAGCCGCCAAATTTAATGTTATGGCACTTACTGTGGATACCATCACCGGAGGAAACAGAGAGCGGGACTTAAGAACAGGTTTCACATCACCACCAAAGTTAAATTTGATTTCTTTACTAAGTTTCGTCTCGCATCCGATGTGGACATGGAATTTTTTTACAAAGGAAAAATTTGATATGCCGCATTTATCAGATCATGTAGCACAGGGTACAAATTTGTCGATTTCTGTAGGGGAATATTTTTCTACGATGCTCGACCAATCGATGAATTGGAAGGACGCTGAAAAGTTATGTAAGCAGTGGGACGGACAGTTTGCACTCAAAGGGATTATGAGTGTAGAAGATGCCAAAAGAGCAGTTGACATTGGGTGCACTGGAATAATGGTTTCAAACCACGGAGGTCGACAATTGGATGGATCTCGAGCACCCTTTGATCAGTTGGCACGAATTTGTGACGCGGTCGGCGATAAACTTGACGTCATTTGTGAAGGTGGCATTCAGCGCGGCACACACATCCTAAAGGCGTTATCTATGGGGGCGAAATGCTGCTCAATCGGCCGTTATTATTTGTTTGCATTAGCAGCTGCAGGTCAAGTTGGTGTAGAAAGAGCACTCAACCAAATAAAAACGGAGATAGAACGTGATATGAAATTAATGGGAATAAAAAACGTAAAAGAGTTGGATAGAAATAACATAATACAGCGTACTTAATTCGACTGTAAACATGCCTAGCATTTAATATTTAATATTTTTCATAAGAGCTTTTTTAGCAAGAAATATTAAACTTTTAATCCTCTGTGTTACACTAACCATTTTTATTCAATCACACGCCCTAGTGCGCCTTCCGTACAACTATGCTAAAAAAATATAATGTACCCTGTCACAATAATGAACTTAATAAGCAACCTTTGAGGAGGGAGACTTGCCAGTCATTCTAGTACACGTAAACTTGAATTACACAAACTGGAATTCACTGACCAACTAATTAAAAAACAGCAAATCGTGAATGATAACAATGACTTCCTAATTAAAGGTTTTCAGATGTTAATTAAGCTTATTTTTGTTCACCTCGAAATGTCTCCAGACGTTACGAATTCGATTTGATATGCGGAAATAGTTAGAAATTTACTGGGTAATAAATTAGAATAAGAATAGCGAGCAAGAAACTTGCTGACTTACCGCCAAAAACACTTGTCGCATATTAATGAAGTAAAACTGCAAAGTATGGAGTGTATTTATGATTAAAGACCACACTGCCATTAAAACTGAACAAACACGGGAAAAGTATGCAAAAGACGGATTTGTATTTCCAATAGAAGTTCTAAGCGCTGATGAGGTCAGATTTGTAAGAACTGACTTCGAAAAAGCAGAAGACGAATTAAGTGATTATCCAGAGAAACTAGCTTTGTTTAAGTCTTATCCAGATCGGCTTCTACCATCTTTTGATGAACTAATTCGTAAACCAGAACTGGTTAAAGCTGCAGAAGCGGTTCTTGGACCAGACCTTCTAGTCTGGAGCGCTGTATTATTCATTAAGGAACCTAAATCGCCAAAAATAGTTTCCTGGCATCAAGATTTAACATATTGGGGTCTCGATGAAGCAGAAGAAACAACCTGTTGGGTAGCATTATCAAATGCAAACGTGGCGAGCGGGTGTATGAAATTTGTCCCTGGGAGTCATAAGGAACGGCAGATTGAACACGTTGACACTTTTGACAAAAACAATCTACTCACCCGTGGTCAAGAAATAGCTGTAGACGTTGACGAAAATGACAGCGTAGCTATTGAACTCAGGGAGGGACAAGCTTCCATGCGTCACGGACACTTATTTCACGCTTCTGGCCCAAATACCACTTCGGACCGCAGGATTGGAAGCGCCATCCGTTACATTAAAACATCAATGCGTCAAAATAGCGGCGAAAAAGCGCTCGTTGCGCACGTGGCTGGTGAAGATAGATATAAAAACTTTAATGTATCTAAAGCGCCTAATGGCCGTTTGCACGAGGATGACTTTGCATTGTGTAAATCAGATGCAGAGCTAAAACGTAAAATACTTTACGAAGATGCCGCTAGTTCCTCCGGATCACGGTATTAACTCTATTAATTTGCACGTAATCTAGTGTCCGAAGGAATGGAAAGCCAATTTACCTTTGAAACAATTACCTAATGGGCTTTGCCATCTTTAGTTTCTTTATGCATATAGTAGAAACTCGAGAATAACTCAAAGAGTATCCCGTTCCACAATGCCAAATAGCTGTATAAGCTAGATTAAGGGAAGTATAGGATGGGAAGCTATTCTTTTTACCGAATGGCACAGCACAGAAACTGATACTCTCAGATAGGGTCTATTATCTTGTGTAAAGATTGGCATTTAAGAAAAAAGGCAAAGATAAGTGTCGCAGGTTACTAAGGCAAAATAAATTTAATGTTAAGTAACGTATCCCAAATTCAACAGAGCGATTTCCGCCCAGTTTTCCCAACCGTCAGTGGTTCTATCGCACTCTTGTCTGTCATGCACCCTAATGGCACCTAACTCTTCTAGTCTTTCGTCCAATTTTCTACCTGCACCACAAAAAGTAAAGTAGGAGCGATCGCCAAGCGCACAAACGCTGTAACGTAAATTTTCAAGCCTGATTGTGGAGTTTTTTAGCTCTTCCCAAAAGTCTTCTCCGATCATAGGAAAATCACCATCTCCTGTCGAACTCGTCACAAACAGAGCTTTTCCAATATTTTGCAATTCAGCAATAGAAACATCGTTCATTTCTGAGATGCTTACATCTATTCCTTTTTGTTCTGCTAAGAGTGAAAGATTATCTGCCACATTCTCTGCATTACCCATTTCAGATGCATATATTATGAATAATTTGTTCATTTATCCCCGCCTCAAAGCACTTTTAAAATTTTAAAATCCTAAACCGCCTTAAACCCACTTTCTGAAATATGTAGACTTTTTCCAAAATCAGAAAAACCTGCAATTCCAATTTTTTTACAAACTGGTAAGAAAGCTATATTTTAACTTCATCCACTATTGAACCGTCTTCTACCAAAGCAAGTTCATTGGTCTCAGAGTAAGGCAGAAGCATGCCTCTGTATTTTTCTAACCAATCAAGCCCTTTCCCCAGGATATTCTCAGATGTTTCTTTCTTATTAAAAATACCTACGTAAACGACTTCCTCTTCAATAATTGCTGTGAAATATGAGTCGATTGAGCCCTTTTCCAGAGCTTTTTCCGTCGCTAAATTATACTCGCTAAGAAAGGCATCGAGGCACTCTGGTTTTGGCTTAAACCTAATTGTTTTCATCCACCGCACTATTCGTCTCCTTTTCTTGACAGCAATACAATTCTTAAAAATTGTTAACTGCGGTTCTCGTAATAATTTATTTTAGGTTTGAGATTTGGTTGTTTAGAAATTTCGTAAATTATTAATCCAATATTATCATCTATTTTGCTTCTAGTTCCTTTCCGAGAAATTGGTTTTAAACTTAAAGACAACATTCCACCTTTAATTTTTAGAATGGCGGCGGCTATCATCTAACTCAATCGGACCTAGCATATTACTAGAGCTATAATTTATAAAGAAGTTCTTTAGCATATAAGGCAAACAGATAGGTACTATATTCTTGAATTCGTTTGACTTTATCATTTGCTAGCTTGTTATGCGAAAAGGCTTGCTAGCATCGAGTTCATTTAAGAATACAGTTACTCGTATTATAACTCAATTTCTCAAAAGTGTTGTTGAATTTAATTTTTTAGCTTGGGTCTTATTAATCTTTTTCCTCTCTTTATTCTCTTGCCCCAGAATAACAGATGTAAAAATATTTAGTGTTGGAAAAAAAATATCCTATTGATTGACAAGATCTCTTCTCAAAAATTGATTAATGAACAAAACAAAAAAAATCCACTACTGTCCCCTTTAGCCTTGTTAAATTTTTTAGGCTTTGACCCTCAGACATTATAAAACGAGTAACCTTTAAAATACTTTTTGCCCTCAAATCAACTTATGAATTGAATTGCTCTTCTCCTCTTAAATTGAGATCCAATATACCTGATTTAAACTATCAAGTATATGTTTTTATTTATTTTTGTTGACTTCTTTAGAATAATTCTAAATACAAAGGCAAGAGTTAGCCAGCTTAAGCCAGCCATACTCAATTAATAGTTAATGTCTGAGGAGATAGAAGATGACACAGGCTTGTAATCATTGTACTTATTTTGGACGTCAAGACGTTCAAGTCAATTCTGAAGCCGTTTCTGGGGATTGTAGGATTAATCCACCCAGCGCTTCCACCCAAGACAAAATAGCCTTTTGGCCAGTAGTAAAGTCCAAGGATTGGTGCGGAAGTTTTGAGGCTAAACATAATTAAGGCAGAAAAATAGAAATTTTAAAATATGCCAAATAAAAAACCAAGGCTCCATTCTAATAGAGTGGGGCTTTATAATTCCTGCGGGAATAGAAGCTTAAAATTTAAATTTCAAGAAATAATATTTGGCAAACGTGCCGTGTCCCAGTTTTATATTTTTGGCTTTGATAGTACCGAAAGTTTGAACAGTAAAATTCATGTCGAGAAGATTGTGAAAAAACAGTGTGGCGCGAACTAGATTATTTGAGCAAATCAAAAAACACTATGGTGGCAAAAGTTAGTAGGAAAAGAGACACCACGGCTAACTCTCTTTTCTCATAAAAATCTTTCATATTTTTCAAATAGATAGACGGCAGAAAGTGTTTCAAAACTTGATTTCTAAAGACTGGGTGATCGTTAGCGAGCTTATACAAAATTTGATTTTTTGACCCAATCCCAAGTATGCGCACGGCTTTGTTTAATTTCATTGCAAATTCTATTTCACCGGCCAAGATAGCTTTCTTAGCAATTTTCATCAACTCATGATCATCACCAAATTTGGATTTCAAAAACTGTACCTCTAAGTTTTTTGCTATCTGTTCGCCCTTTGTGAAAAGCTTTTCTGTTACAATTAACGATTTAAATACCACAGCTAAATTTGAATCTAATTCGTTAAGATGATTTCTATAAGTTACTAATTCAGGGTGAAATTCAGAGGCAAAGGTCCACTCATCTTCCAATATTTTATCTAAAATTTGACTTTCGTAATAACTTCGTTTGGGATTGTACTCTTGACTATTTTTTCCTGACTGATCGTTCGACAACTGTTTATCAAACTCAAGCTTAAATTTGTGATCGGTGAGAC
>CACPHA010000080.1 GCA_902633655.1 Paracoccaceae bacterium | reverse complement strand
TCGAAATTCGAAAGGCGATTCAGCAATTGAATGACCTTGGAATAACAACATTTTTGTTGTCCAAAACAGCAAGTCATATGCAACGTGCCCAAGCCGCTCTTGACATGCATACGGGACGGTTGGCGCGGCAAATATGTTCAACTCAAATGGGAGATCTTTTGATAAACCGAAGTGGTTTTTTAGATCTGCACGATGAACTAAGATACCGTCTATTTGCTAGCGCTCTACGGTGGGTGTCCTCAAATCCTTACAAGCCGCGATTTGATTCATTGATTGCAACTTTAGAGCAAATTCTAATTGGCAAAGCGCAAACTTTGCATGGCTGCTATATTCATCCCAAAAGCGAACATATTCGGATCAGCCGAGAATTAAATGCCATCGCTAATAAAAGAATACCGCTGAGTAATGGTATTCTTTGGGATAACCGATGGAAATTAGAGTGCCCTGACACGCAAATAGGTTCCTTTTGCCATGTGGCAGCACTTGGGCTCACTGGAGCTCGATGGGTGCGGGAGCGAACTGATACACTAATCCCTTATAAGTCTTTGCAGTCTCACCCAGGGATTTATGATGAAAGTGGTTTGCGCTGTGCACCGAGTTTGATAGCAAATAGCCAAATTGTTGCGACTTTTTGTGCAATACCCTTTCAAGAGAGCTTCCAAGCCTATTGAAGCGTTGGATTTCATTGTTATGTAATCTACATAAGATTAATACCTCATAGATTTGAGGGTTAGTAGGAGATAGGCCTTGGGCAATAATCGTAATATAGCATTCTGGTTTGTGCTTTTCCTTGTTATCGTTGTGTTATTTAATGTATTCAGCTCTGCAAGTGGAAGTATGCAAAACCGAGAAGTAAATTACTCTGACTTCGTTTTAGCGATTGAAGGTGGGGATGTTACGACTGCTACTCTAGATGGCGAAAAAGTTTTTTTCAAAGGTTCTGATGGGAAAGATTATTTAGCCATTGTGCCTAGTGATGCAAACGTTACAGAGCTTTTGATCTCAAATGATGTCGTCATCCGTGCAGAGCAACAAGAACAATCCGGTTTTCAGTCGTTTCTTATGACTTTGCTCCCGTTTCTCTTGCTAATTGGGGTTTGGGTTTATTTTATGAATCGGATGCAAGGTGGTGGCAAAGGAGGCGCAATGGGATTTGGTAAATCTCGCGCGAAGCTACTTACGGAAAAGCAAGGTCGCGTGACCTTTGATGATGTAGCTGGTATTGATGAAGCCAAGGAAGAGCTAGAAGAGATCGTTGAGTTTTTGCGCAATCCACAAAAATTCTCCAGGCTTGGTGGGCGCATTCCAAAGGGCGCTTTACTTGTTGGTCCTCCTGGCACAGGTAAGACACTTCTTGCGCGTGCCATTGCGGGAGAAGCCGGCGTGCCGTTTTTTACAATTTCAGGTTCCGACTTCGTGGAAATGTTTGTTGGGGTCGGCGCTAGCCGCGTTCGTGATATGTTTGAGCAGGCAAAAAAGAATGCCCCATGCATTGTGTTTATTGATGAAATTGACGCTGTGGGCCGAAATCGTGGTGCTGGATATGGTGGTGGTAACGATGAGCGCGAACAGACGCTAAATCAGCTTCTTGTCGAAATGGATGGATTTGATGCTAACGAAGGGGTTATCATTCTTGCAGCCACTAATCGCCGAGATGTGCTTGATCCAGCACTTTTACGCCCGGGCCGTTTTGACCGTCAAGTCACCGTGCCAAATCCTGACATAAAGGGCCGAGAAAAAATTCTAAATGTCCATGCTCGTAAAACTCCACTGGGTCCTGATGTTGATCTGAGACTGATTGCCCGAGGCACACCTGGATTTTCTGGTGCGGATCTTGCTAACCTTGTAAACGAAGCGGCTCTTATGGCAGCTCGTATCGGTCGATCTGTTGTAAATATGATCGA
This sequence comes from Paracoccaceae bacterium, assembly GCA_902633655.1. Classification (GTDB taxonomy): domain Bacteria; phylum Pseudomonadota; class Alphaproteobacteria; order Rhodobacterales; family Rhodobacteraceae; genus LFER01. The sequence continues at coordinate 7,939 of CACPHA010000080.1, read as the reverse complement.
TTTCGAAAACGCCAAAGACAAGGTTATGATGGGTGCCGAGCGCCGAAGTATGGTTTTGACCGCTGATCAGAAGGAAAAAACCGCTTATCACGAGGCGGGCCATGCAATAGTGGGTTTGAGCTTGCCGCAATGCGATCCAGTTTACAAGGCCACGATCATTCCTCGTGGAGGTGCTCTTGGGATGGTCGTTTCACTTCCAGAGATCGACCGCTTGAATTGGCACAAGTCGGAGTGTGAAGAAAAACTCGCGATGACCATGGCTGGAAAGGCTGCTGAAATCATCAAATACGGGGAAGAAAATGTGTCCAATGGCCCTGCAGGAGATATACAACAGGCGTCTGGTCTCGCGCGAGCCATGGTTTTGAGATGGGGTATGTCTGTTAAGGTGGGAGACGTTGATTACTCCGAGGCACATGAAGGATACTCTGGGAACGCTGCAGGATTTTCAGTATCTGCTAACACCAAAGAGTTAATCGAGGATGAAGTGAAGCGATTTATTCAGGAAGCTTATGATAAGGCTCATGCCATCTTGACTAAGAAACGCAAGGAATGGGAAAGACTTGCAGAGGGTCTTTTAGAATATGAAACGCTCACAGGTGATCAGATCAAACGTGTTATGCAGGGCGAAGATCCGGAGGCAGAGGATAGCGAGGATGATACAAAGAAAAGTGGCGGGCCCCCTTCGCTGACAGCTATTCCAAAAACAAAGCCAAGAAGTAAATCCTCCGATGATGCTGATTTGGCAGCTGAACCGACTTGATTATTAATCGCCGGGAATTTAGATAACCTCCCTTCTGAATTAGTTGGTTTTGTTTGGAAATTCAGGAGTGAATTGGCCCCAGTCCGCAAGCTAGTGCTGCCTCACGAACTGCTTCTGAATAAGTTGGATGAGCATGACACGTCAGTGCGAGGTCTTCCGCGGAAGCTCCGAATTCCATTGCGACGCAAACTTCGTGGATAAGATCTCCAGCACTTGGCCCGATAATATGAGCGCCTAGTATCCTATCGCTTTCCGCGTCAGCAAGTATTTTTACAAACCCTTCCGCTGCAAAGTTTGCCTTTGCCCGGCCATTACCTATGAAACTAAACTTTCCCACCTTGTAGGCGCGGCCTTCCTTTTTGAGAGTATCTTCGGTCTTGCCCACAGTTGCAACTTCGGGGTTGGTATATATTACGCCTGGGATGACGTCATAGTTGACGTGGCCGTGTTTGCCTGAAATCACCTCAGCCGCGGCCATGCCTTCGTCTTCAGCTTTATGGGCGAGCATTGGGCCATCGATTGCATCCCCGATTGCATAAACGCCTGCAATATTCGTACGCCATTGTTTATCCGTTTTGATTTGTCCATTTACTGAAATTTTTACACCGAGTGCTTCAAGACCGAGACCATCGGTAAACGGTTTGCGACCAGTGGCGATCAGCACCACGTCAGTATCAAGTTGATGTGGGCTATTATCATTATGCAGCACAAAGTTTACTTTGGCTTTGCTTTTGAGCCTTTCGACCGATTGTACCGCCGCACCCATGATAAATTTTAGGCCCTGCTTCTTAAGAATGCGTTGAAAACTTTTCTGTACTTCGCTGTCAACACCAGGGGTGATGGCAGGCAGAAATTCAACTATGGTGACATCACTGCCGAGGCGTGCATATACCGAGCCAAGTTCTAACCCAATAACGCCTGCGCCAATTACCGCAAGCTTTTTAGGTATTTTTGGTAAGTTCAACGCACCAGTGGAGCTCACTACAATCTCTTCATCGATCTCTATGCCCGGTATTGAAGAGGGCTCAGAGCCAGAGGCAATTATAATGTTTTTGGTTGCGTAAAAATTATTCTCCACCTTCACCTGACCAGTTTTTGGTATTGATCCCCAGCCCTTGATCCAGTCAATTTTGTTCTTTTTAAACAGAAACTCAATACCTTTTGTGTTTGAACTGATAGTATCCGATTTGTAGGCTTGCATTTGCAACCAATCCACCGAAGGTGTTTTTCCCTTTAGTCCCATTTTGGCAAAATTATGCTTTGCCTCATGCAACATATGACTTGCATGCAAGAGTGCCTTAGAAGGTATGCAACCAATGTTAAGGCATGTACCACCAAGAGTTTCACGCCCCTCAACGCAAGCTGTTTTAAGACCAAGTTGAGCGCACCGAATCGCGGCTACATATCCACCGGGTCCTGATCCCAATACAATTACGTCATATGCTGACATACATCTGTCCTCTATGTTTTCAAATTCAATATCAATGGACTATAGATCCATCAAAAGCCTGCGGGGATCTTCAAGTGCTTCTTTAATGCGTACAAGGAAGGTAACAGCTCCTTTTCCATCAACAATACGATGGTCGTAACTCAGCGCCAGATACATCATAGGGCGGACCACAACTTCGCCATTTATAGCAACTGGTCTTTCTTGGATTTTATGCATTCCTAAAATTCCAGATTGAGGCGGGTTGAGGATCGGTGAAGACATAAGTGATCCATAGATCCCTCCATTCGAAATAGTGAATGTTCCTCCCTGCATTTCGGCCATACTCAGTTTTCCGTCACGGGCAAGGGCACCTTTTTCTGCAATTGCTTTTTCAATTTTAGCAAACGACAGATCATCAACATTTCGAATTACAGGCACGACAAGGCCTGTGGCGGTCCCCGTTGCAATTCCCATATGCACAAAGTTTTTATAGATAATATCAGTGCCATCAATTTCGGCATTGACCTCTGGTACTTCTTTGAGAGCATGGCAGCAGGCCTTTGTGAAGAAAGACATAAAGCCGAGCTTGACCCCATGCTTTTTGAGAAAAAGATTTTTATACTCTGCTCTCAGTGCCATTACAACGCTCATGTCGACTTCGTTATAAGTTGTTAGCGTGGCCGAAGTATTCTGGCTGTCTTTAAGACGCCGTGCAATGGTCTGGCGAAGCCTTGTCATTGGCACGCGCTCTTCGCGGGATGCGTCATCTGCTGTGACAAGTGTATTTGAGTGAGGTAGACTTCGTATGTCTTTTTGAGTATTTGCCGTAGCTAATGCTTCAACGACATCATCTTTCATGATGCGTCCACCCCGGCCCGTTCCTATCAACTTGTCGCGGTTTAAATTTGCCTCCGCCATAGCTTTTTTAGCTGACGGTGCGTCTTCAATATCTTCAAATTTTGTTGGTCTATCACTTAATAGCCCAGTACTTGCCGTCATTATGGGTTTTATGTCATCGATTGTTCCGCCTATCTCTGCCAGCTTTGCGTTGGCCTCTATCGTACTACCTTCAAAAGCAAGGATTTTGCTTAAGACACCTGATAATGGAGCTGGAACTTCTATGCTGACTTTGTCTGTTTCTAATTCACAGAGAGGTTCATCTAGTGCGACCTTTTCTCCTACTGCTTTGAACCAAGATGATATTGTGGCTTCAGTCACGCTTTCTCCTAGAGTTGGAACCATAACATCTACAGTGGAATCGCTCTCTCTCGATTTTGGGGTAGTTGCTTCAGCGGTCGAGATGGCCGCTCCATCTCCTTCTGCAATAGTCGCTAAAAGTGCGTTAAGACCAACGGTGCTGCCTTCTACAGCGATAATTTCCCCGAAGACGCCAGCACTTGGGCTTGGCACCTCCACTGTCACTTTGTCGGTTTCCAGTTCGCACAGCATTTCATCTTGAGCAACGGCATCTCCGGGGGCTTTAAACCAAGTGGCAACTGTAGCTTCGGTCACTGACTCGCCAAGAGTTGGAACGCGGATTTCTATAGTCATTGCCTAAGTTCCTTTAATGTTGAGCGCATCGGTAATCAGCGCGTCCTGTTGTGCTTTGTGTTGTGAAGATAGTCCCGTTGCTGGAGACGCGCTTGCTGGCCGACCAGCATATAAAGGACGCCTATGTTTTGCGTTCATGCGGGTTAGGACCCATTCTAAATTGGGTTCAATAAAGGTCCATGCACCTTGATTTTTTGGCTCTTCCTGACACCAGATGATTTCAGCATTTTTAAAACGTTCAAGTTCTTTCAAAGCAGAAATAGCTGGAAATGGGTAGAATTGCTCAAATCGTAAGAGGTAAATATCATCAAGACCTTGAGCATTTCTCTCTTCCAGCAGATCGAAATATATCTTTCCTGAACACATCACCACCCTTCGGATTTTATCGTCTGATGAGAGCTTGAAATCCGAATTATTTAGCTGAGCATCGTCCCAAAGTACTCTATGGAACGAGGAACCATTTGTGAAATCATTGATATTCGACACAGCCAAGCGATGTCGCAGTAATGATTTCGGTGTCATAAGGATGAGCGGTTTGCGAAAATTACGGTGGATTTGTCTCCTGAGAATATGGAAATAATTTGCCGGGGTAGTGCAATTCGCCACTATCCAATTGTCCTGACCGCACATCTGTAAAAAACGCTCCAGCCGCGCGGAAGAATGTTCTGGTCCTTGCCCTTCAAAGCCGTGTGGTAAGAGGGTCACGAGGCCAGACATGCGTAACCATTTACTCTCACCTGAACTAATGAACTGGTCAAACATGATTTGCGCTCCGTTGGCAAAATCGCCAAACTGTGCTTCCCATAATGTCAGAGCATTTGGCTCTGCCATTGAGTACCCGTACTCAAATCCAACTACAGCATATTCAGAGAGCATAGAGTCGATCACATCATACTGTGCTTGCCCCTCTCTAATATTGTTCAAGGGGTAATAGCGTTCTTCGGTTTCCTGATTAATAAATCCTGAATGCCGCTGACTGAATGTACCGCGAGTGCTGTCTTGGCCGGAAAGCCGTACAGGATAACCTTCGATTAAAAGTGATCCAAACGCTAGTGCTTCTCCTGTTGCCCAGTCAACACCGTTCCCGGTTTTGAACATCTTTCTTTTTGTGTCTAAAAGTCGAGCAACAGTTTTATGGAGTGGGTAGCTTTCAGGTGCACGGCAGAGGGCACTGCCGATTTCTTGAAAAGTTTTTTCTGAAATAGATGTTGTACCACGTTGGTACTCTTCACCGCGTTTGTCCAAATGGGACCAACGTCCGTCAAGCCAGTCAGCCTTATTAGGTTTATAGTCTTTGCCAGATTCAAATTCATCATTCATTCGGGCTTGGAAAGCTGCTTTGAGATCTTCGACTTCGCCTTCTGGAATTAGGCCGTCTTTGACCAGCCTATCTGTATAAATGGCAAGACTGGTACGCTGTCTTTTAATCTTGTTGTACATCAATGGGTTCGTAAACATCGGTTCATCGCCCTCATTGTGACCAAACCGGCGGTAGCAGAAAATATCAATGACAACATCCTTGTGAAATTTCTGACGAAATTCTGTTGCTACTTTCGCTGCATGGACGACTGCTTCAGGATCATCACCATTCACATGAAAAATTGGTGCCTCTACCATAAGTGCTATATCGGTCGGATAAGGTGATGAGCGGCTGAAGTGTGGAGCAGTAGTAAAACCAATCTGGTTATTAACAATAACGTGCATAGTGCCACCTGTGCGGTGGCCGACGAGGCCGGAAAGCCCAAAGCATTCCGCGACAACACCCTGTCCCGCAAAAGCTGCATCTCCATGTAATAGAAGTGGCATCACTTCGGAACGCGCTTCATCGTTCCTTTGTTCTTGTTTGGCGCGAACTTTACCAAGAACAACTGGATTTACTGCCTCCAGGTGGCTGGGGTTTGCTGTTAAAGAAAGATGTACGTTGTTCTCGTCAAAATCACGATCGGAAGATGCTCCAAGGTGATATTTTACATCGCCTGAACCATCCACATGTTCTGGCTTGAACGAGCCCCCCTGAAATTCGTTGAAGATCGCACGGTAGGGTTTCTGCATCACATTTGCAAGCACAGATAAACGACCTCGGTGAGGCATGCCTATGACGATTTCTTTAACCCCGAGCGCCCCTCCCCGCTTGATTATTTGCTCAAGTGCGGGGATCAGGCTTTCGCCACCATCAAGACCAAAACGCTTAGTTCCCATGTATTTGACATGCAAAAACTTCTCAAATCCCTCAGCTTCAACCATTTTATTAAGGATTGCTTTGCGCCCTTCACGAGTAAAACGAATTTCTTTGTCAAAGCCTTCTATGCGTTCCTTCAACCACGAGGATTGAGCAGGGTCCGAAATATGCATGTATTGTAGGGCGAAGGTGCCACAGTAAGTCCGTTTAACGATTGAAATAATCTGGCGCATTGAGGCGATTTGGAGGCCAAGTACATTATCGATGAAAATTGGCCTATCCATATCCGTATCGGTGAAGCCGTATGTTTTTGGGTCCAGTTCAGGATGTTGCGTTTTTTCGCGTATATCCAATGGATCAAGGTCAGCTGCCAAATGACCCCTAATACGATATGCACGGATAATCATCAAAGCGCGGACACTATCGAGCACCGCCCTTTTTATTGCATCATCGGAGACCTCAATGCCCGAAGACTGAGCTTTTTTGGCTATTTTTCTGCCAACTGCATCCTTTTCAGCAGGTGCGGGCCACATCCCATCCATAGCTGCCGTTAGATCATCGCTGGGTAATGGTGGCCAGTCTGCACGCGCCCAGGAAGGGCCTTGTGCTTCTTTTTTTATGTCTGTCTCTGAATCACCTAGCGTAGTGAAGAATTTTCGCCATGCGGTATCAACAGCATTTGAGTCATTTGCAAACTGAGCGTGTAGTTGCGCAAGGTATTCCGCATTATGTCCCTGCATAAAGCTTGAGGCATGAAATTGCTCGTTTGGCGTTTGTTCGGTCATATTTTCACTCGACAAAGAAAAGTGGAAAGAATTGGGATATTATCTGATGATTTCGTCAACACCTTCTGTCCCCTATATTGAATTTATCCGATTGCCTCTAGTACTGCTTCACCCAGAGTAGCGGGACTTTCAGCTACTACAATATCAGCGCTGCGCATAGCTTCGATTTTATCTTCTGCACCACCTTTCCCGCCGGCGACAATAGCACCGGCGTGCCCCATACGCCGGCCAGGCGGTGCTGTTCGGCCTGCAATAAAGCCTGCAATTGGCTTACTACGCCCTTTTTTTGCCTCATCCCTTATAAATTGCGCCGCTTCTTCTTCAGCGCTACCGCCAATCTCTCCGATCATAATTATTGATTGTGTCTCATCATCTGCGAGGAACCAGTCGAGAACATCGATATGTTCTGTACCTTTAATTGGGTCCCCTCCAATGCCAACACAAGTCGATTGGCCAAGTCCCACATCAGTAGTCTGTTTGACCGCTTCGTATGTGAGAGTGCCTGAGCGCGAGACAACACCAACTGAGCCACGCTTATGAATGTGGCCCGGCATAATGCCAATTTTACAAGCATTTGGGGTGATCACACCAGGACAGTTAGGCCCGATCAATATAGTGTCACTATCGATCAAGGCACGTTTCACTCTCATCATGTCCAGCACTGGAATGCCTTCGGTGATCGCAACAATCAACTCTATCTCTGCATCAATGGCTTCCAAAATACTGTCTGCTGCAAAAGGTGGTGGGACGTAAATGACTGATGCATTTGCGCCGGTAATTTGTTTGGCTTCGTGCGTTGAGTTGAACACTGGTAGGCCCATGTGTGTCTGGCCGCCTTTTCCGGGTGTCACCCCACCAACTATATTCGTTCCATAGGCAATAGCTTGTTGCGAGTGAAAGGTGCCTTGTGAGCCAGTGAAACCTTGACAGATAACCTTTGTATTTTCGTTTACCAGGACTGACATTCACTTATCCTTTTACCGCTTTAACTATTTTTTCTGCACCATCTTTAAGATTATCTGCCGCTATAACATCCAGACCAAAAGAGTTTATGATTTCTTTTCCTCGCTCAACGTTTGTGCCTTCCAAACGCACTACTAGTGGTACTTGTAAGCCGACTTCTTTTACTGCAGCTACTACTCCCTCAGCGATCACATCGCAACGCATTATGCCGCCAAATATATTGACAAGAATACCTTTTACGTTTTGATCAGAGGTTATGATTTTAAAAGCTT
>CACPHA010000079.1 GCA_902633655.1 Paracoccaceae bacterium | reverse complement strand
TAAAATTACACAATTTCCAATTTCTTTTCTGATCTTAAAGACATTTTTACGATCTTTTGAAACAGCCCACTTTATTTAATAATAGTGCCCATGGCTCAAACCGCGAAGGAGTGTTACTTAACTAAAATGAAAATTAATACGCAAAATAGAGAGCAACTCTCCGCTTTAATTTTGGTTAGCCTTTCTCTTATCGGTGCGTTGAGCACCTGGTTCTCAGCAACTGTTATCCTCCCCGAGTTGTCAATTATCGCAAATTTGAACGATGTAGAGAAAGTATGGCTTACTAATGGTGTACAACTAGGCTTTGTTATTGGTGCACTGACAATTGCTTTTTTTAATATTTCAGACATATTCATCCTAACAAATCTCATAGCCTTTTGCTGTGTAATCGCTGCATGTGCAAATTTATTGATACTGTTTAGCAGCAATGGCGATCAGATAATTATTTTGCGAATTTTGACCGGTGCTGCACTTGCCGGTGTTTATCCCCCATCCGTAAAGTTGATCGCAACTTGGTTTAAAACTGGACGAGGAATTGCAATGGGGACAATTATAGGGGCTCTAACAATTGGATCGGCCTTTCCTCATCTTCTAAGAGCGCTCGCGGCAGAAACAGAATGGGAGCCAGTGATTTGGAGTAGTTCTGCGGCAACGTTTTTTGCTGGTATTGTTTTTGCATTTTTTGTTAGAGAAGGTCCTTTTGCGTTTGCACGTACCAAATTTGATCCCACACAGATATTTCAAGTCGTTCGGAATAGAGCTCTCGCACTAGTAAATATTGGTTATCTAGGCCATATGTGGGAACTATACGCTATGTGGGCATGGTTCCTCAGCTTTGCCCGTCTATCATCCCATAAGTTTGAGACTTTTCCACTAAATTCACCCGAATATCTCAGTTTTACCGTTGTGTCTGCCGGGGGCTTGGGCTGTATAGTTGCAGGGTATTTGTCTGACATCTATGGTCGATGCTTAACCACAGCAGGACTAATGCTGACCTCTGGCTTATGTGCATTTTTTATCGGTTTTAGCGTTGACCTCTCTGCTTTTATTTTCACATTAATCGCCATCATATGGGGAGCAACAATCATAGCGGATAGCGGTCAATTTTCAGCAGCTGTCACCGAGTTGTCAGATCAAAAGCTTGTGGGCACTGCCCTGACCTTTCAGATGGCGATTGGGTTTGGAATCACATTATTAGCCGTTTGGTTGGTCCCAACGTTAGCAAAAAATCTTGGCAACTTTCAATGGGTATTTCTCATTTTGGTGCCTGGGCCCTTTATTGGAGCGCTCGCTATGCTAACGCTTAGGGGGAGGCCCGAAGCATTGCTACTGGCAAACGGGAAACGTTAATCACAGAGAGGTTCATCGGAACGCAACGTGGCAGTGAACTCGATCCTCATAGCCTGAGGCAATGGAAACCTTGGTCATTCTGTCGCCGACCAAAAACCCGTTCCTGACCGCAAAATGATTTTTGGTGACATCCGTGATGTAGAAAAGTTGCGAAGTGTCTTTAAATATGAAAAACCTGACGCTATTGTTCATCTTGCCGGCCTATTTTCGGGCAGTTCTGAAACTAATCCTACAACTGCCTGGGAAGTCAACGCGACAGCCTCAGTGCATTTGATGAAGATTTCGGAGGAGAATGGAGTGGGACCATTTGTTTTTTCAAGTACAAGTGCATCTTATGGATCCAGTTTTCCTCAAAACCTTCCCGAAAACACGAAACAATGGCCTGAAAATATCTACGGAGCTACGAAAGTAGCAGTAGAACGAATTAGACATTGGATAAAATTCAAATATGACTTTGATTTTAGGTGCCTGCGCCTTCCGCTGGTGATTTCCCCTTTTGTTCCGATTGGCGCTGTGACCGCTTATCCCGGTCATGCGTGTCTTGCCGCCAAAGCTGGGAAACAATTCACTTTTCCAGTAAGAGCCGACACCGGTGTGTCCACACTTTACCTGATGGACGTAATCTGTAGTATTTTTGGATTTACGCTTTGTGATCAGATTAAGATCAAACAACCTGCCTACAACTTACACGGATTTCACTTTAACGCTGGTATGCTTGCAGCCGAATTAAAGAACCGTTTTCCAAATGCCAAGTTTAACTTTGATCCACAGGAAGCAGTTGACAGTTTGATCAGGAATTGGCCTGATAATATCCAAGATTTACACGCTAGAAATGATTGGGGTTGGGTAAATCAATATGATTTTAAGGACACGCTTGACGCTCTATTGAGGGCAGGCAATTAGATCCAAGGAGAAGGACTATGACACCAGATGAAATATTAAAGCACCCTGCACGTGTATTGACTCAAACACAACGAGAGACCTATTTCGAAAAAGGCTTTGTAAGGGTGCAAGAATTTATTCCAATCGCTGTTCTAGAAGAGTTGCAAAAAAAGACACATAGCTTCGTCCAAAAAAGCAAAAATATCACCAAAAGTGATGATCGCTTTGACATTGGTTCAGGCCATTCCGCCGAAACTCCCATCTTGCGAAGATTAAAATCACCCGATACGGCCAGTACGGTATATTGGAATTTTTCAACAGGCTTAATGGCGGATGTGGCCGCTGACCTTGTTGGACCAAATGTAACCTTCCACCATTCCAAGCTTAATTTTAAATGGTTTGATGCCTCCGATACGGTTAAGTGGCACCAAGACATACAGTTTTTTCCACATACAAATTATAATGTACTGACAATTGGATGTTATCTGACTGATACAACAATGGCCAACGGCCCGCTTGCCGCTATGCCGGGATCCCACAATAATGAACTCTATAATCAATATGATAGACATGGGAATTGGACCGGTATGCTGTCCGATTCAGATGCGGAAGCATTGGACCTGAACTCTGTAGAATATCTAACAGGTAAAGCCGGTTCAATTACCATCCACAATGCTCGAACGTTACACTATTCACCCTCCTCTAAAAGCCCGACACCACGTCCACTTCTATTGAATTGCTATACATCAGCAGACGCCAAGCCTTATACGCCTCATCCCACACCAACGGTAAACTCTTACAAATTAGTTAGAGGTGAACCTGTTATGTGGGCTCATCATGATCCACGTCCATGTCAAATTCCGCCAGATTGGTCAGGTGGGTATACATCAATTTATGCCGCTCAAGCCGGTGAAGACAAAAAAACTTCGATAATGTGAAGGGTCACAAATCTTTTATATACTAACCAATCAGGGAGAAATGTTATGAGTGAGCGCACAGAACGGCCAAGACGAAGTTTTATTTTCACTCCCGGTTTAAAGCCTGAGATGTTTCCCAAGGCTTTGGCATCCGGAACAGATATGGTGTGCGTTGAACTTGAAGATGGTATCGCACCAAAGGATAAGGAAACAGCGCGCCAACGAGCTTTAGCGCTCTTCGAAGTTCCTGAAGCTTATGATGGAGTGGAACGCATCGTGCGCATTAATTCTATCCGAGAAGCCTTTGGGGTCGCAGACCTTCAAGCAATCTTGGCAACAAACACCCCGCCACCAGCAATCATGATGCCCAAAGTAAATACACCCGATGAAGTGCTTATGGTTGATCAACTACTTAGCGAACGTGGACATAATACAAGGCTTCACGTTATTATTGAGACCAATGCTGGCCTAGAATCAGCGTACGAGATTGCGCATGCATCCCAACGAACGGATGCCCTATTCTTCGGGGGTGTGGATATGGCGGCTGAATTACGTTGTAAAAATGCATGGGAGCCCTTGCTCTACGCGCGATCTCGAGTGGTACATGCGGCCGCTAGTGCTGGGCTGGACTCAGTTGATGTTCCTTACCTTGACCTAGAGGATCACGATGGAATGGTCTCGGACGCGCGAAAGGCCAAAGATCTTGGCTTTTCTGGTAAAGGATCTATTCATCCGAAACAAATACCTGCTCTCAACGAAGTTTTCACCCCAACTAATGAAGAGATTACTCGAGCACGACGGATCACTAAAACCTTTGAAGAGGCAAATACAGGCCTTGTGGTAATCGATGGCAAGTTAATAGAAAAGCCAGTTTTACGTGACATGTACCGAATCGTAGCCATTGCGGATCGTATGGGCATATAAATCTTTTTGTTTAGGCGCTCGAAATCGTAACGTCAGGAAAAACTTGAAATTTGTACTTTGAAAGCTGATGCAACTCTGGACGTTATTTTTGCAAGCTCCGAACCAATTAATTGCCGGCGCTCTGAAGTGAAACGCCTGACTGGCCCAGTTACACCAATACTGAAAGATGCCCCAATTTTACCGAACCGTATGGGAGCAGCCACTGAAGAAACGCCAATCTCTATCTCTTCTACGCATTCTGCGAATCCCAATTTACGGATAGACGCAAATTCTGACCGAAGGGTAAAAGGATCCAATTTTGTATTTGGCGTATATGATTTCAAAGGACTCTCAAAAATTTTTTCTTGAAAATCTTTGTCTGCATAAGCCGCTATTGCTTTCGAACAAGAGCAAGCATGTAGCGGACGAAATCCAAGCCCTGGATAAATGAAGGAACGATTTTCATCTCTGGGTGTAGCAACGTGTATTATTTCAACACCTTTGCTCCGAAAACGTGACAGAAAAACAGCTTCACCAAAATGATCAGCGGCTTCTTTTAAAGCGGGAAGGACCGACTCAGTGACGCTAATGTCGCTTTGACCCATTAGGCCCAGACGAACCATGTGTTCGCTAATAAGATATTTCCCAGTCTCAGGCTCATCAAGAAAACGGTGAGTACACATCGAGTCAATAAGCCTATAACAAGTCGGACGAGGAAGACCCGTAAGTTCAATCACTTCTGACGTTGCAACGGGCCGACCAGTAGCAGCAACGGCCTCCATGACAGACATAATGCGGTCTAAGTGCATGGCTTTCTCACTTTACAGACATTTATCTCATGTAATAAGATAACCTTTGAAAGTCAATTAATACGAGTCGTTGGGAGAACTAGATATGGAATGCTGTGGACCGGGATACGCTTCTCCTGCAGAGGCCATGAAGGCTCCAAAAGAAAAACTGCTTTATACGATTGCAATATACACAGGCACCGGCATTCAGAAACCCGACTATCTTGCTACAATAGATAATGATTCAGATAGCCCAACTTATTCACAAGTTATTTCCCGGCTCGAGATGCCAGGGATCGGAGATGAGCTACATCATATGGGATGGAACGCTTGCTCTTCCTGTAATAATGACGCAAGCATGCAGCGAAAATATCTCATAGTTCCCGGAGTGCGCTCTTCTACCTTGCACATTGTTGATTGTGCGACTGATCCTCGAAATCCCACTCTTTTTAAAGTAATCGAAGGGTCTGATATAAAAACCAAAACCAACCTCTCTGCACCTCACACAGTTCACTGCCTTGGATCAGAAATTATCATTTCCATGCTTGGAGACGCGCAAGGTAATGCCCCGGGTGGATACCTTCACCTTGATAAAAATTTCCAAATTTTGGGGCGCTGGGAAAATTCAATGGGCGACATTAAATTTGGTTATGATTTCTGGTATCAACCGCGGCACAATATTATGGTAAGCTCTGAATGGGCCGCTCCAAATACATTTATGCCGGGTTTTGATCTAGAAGAAGTCGGTCACTTAAAATACGGACGGGAAATTCACTTTTGGGATTTTAAAGAGAAAGTACCCAAACAGACTATGTATCTTGGAGAAGATGGGCTTATACCACTTGAAGTGCGTTTTCATCACGATCCTGATAGTAGTCATGGTTTTGTTGGAGCGGCGCTTAGTGCTAATATAATTCATTGGTGGAAAGATAAGAATAGTGAATGGCAATGGGAAAAAATCATTGACGTAGATAATGAACCGCATCCTGAATGGCCCATTCCTGTGCCGGGCGTAATATCAGTAATACTTCTGTCTATAGATGATAAATTTCTGTATTTTTGCAATTGGTTACACGGCGATATTCGCCAATATGATATTACAGACCCACATAACCCAAAATTCACGGGTCAAGTCTGGGTGGGCGGACTATTAGGCAAAGCTCCAGAAGTCAATGGCGTCAAAATCACCGGAGGGCCTCAGATGATCCAATTGAGCCTTGATGGCCAACGCCTTTATGTGACAACGAGCCTTTTTAGCACATGGGATAATCAATTTTATCCCGAAATACGCACGAATGGCGGCGTAATGCTACAAGTCGATTGTGATACAGAAAATGGCGGCATGAAAATTAATGAAAACTTTCTCGTCAACTTTGGCGAAGAGCCAAACGGCCCAAGCCGTTGCCACGAAACCCGCTATCCTGGTGGCGATTGCACGAGTGATATTTGGATATGAATACCGCTATAATCACGATATCAAATCGCGATAACGCGCGCTACCATGTTGACTCTCGAAAACCTCTGCTAGACAGCCTGAGAGCTCAAGGTGTGGATTTACCATACGGATGCAAATATGGCGGATGTATTACCTGCGCTGCTAAACTTATCCTTGGAGAGGTCAATCAAAAACCCCAAGTGGCACTAAATAACAGACAAATCAATGATGGCTACGTTATTTTATGCGTGGCTCGGGCACTGACCGATTGTACCTTTGATATCGGCGTTGAAAGCCATGACAAACTATACCGTAATCCCTTTCTGGATCCACTCGCACCGCACGAGCTGAAAGCCGATATAGCCCAACCTTTGGAGCCTGAGACATGACGTACATGAACCACAACAAGCCTTATACAGAAAGCTATCTGCAAAGTATCTTAAAGTCTGTAAAAACTATCGCAATGGTCGGCGCAAGTCCTGACAAAACTAAATTTAGTTATGGTGTCTTACGGGTTTTGCACGAAACAGGTTACGATATGGTCCCAGTGAATCCGCGCTCAGACGTGGAGGAAATACGAGGTATTAAGGTTTTCAATTCATTGGCTGAAATAGATCGTCCCGTGGATATGGTAGAGGTTTTTAGACGACCAGAAGACTTGCTAGATGTAGCAAAAGAAGCGGTCGCGATTGGTGCGAAGGTACTTTGGGGACAAATCGGTGTACGAAATGATGAGGCAGCCCGTATTGCTGAGGATGCAGGGATGCAGGTCGTTATGGATCGCTGTCCAAAAATTGAACTGTTTCGACCATTCTGGAAACCGAAACTGCATTTAAAAATTTAAAAGGACTAAATCTGTGGTTCAAACTATTACTAAAGGTATTAAAGCTTTGGTTGCTGAGGCTAACGATAAAGTAAAAACGATTTCTGTAGAGGAGGCTTCAAGTCTTTATAATAAGAACACTCACGTCTTCATCGATCTACGCGACATAAGGGAAATCCAGAGAAGTGGTAAAATTCCAGGTGCGTTTTCTTGTCCGCGTGGAATGTTAGAATTTTGGATAGACCCAGATAGTCCTTATCATAAGGAAATCTTTAATCAAAAAAAATCCTATGTGTTTTATTGCGCTAGTGGTTGGCGCTCTGCTTTAAGTGCGCAAACCGCACAGGTCATGGGCCTGTCCCCGGTATGCCATATGGACGGTGGTTTTACCGCTTGGGGTAAAGCAGATCAGCCAATAGAAGAATACGAAAAATAATTTATCAGAGAGGAGTATGCATCAATATTTTCGTTAGCTTGGATCCTGTCAAATAGTCATCATTGATCATATTCCAAATCCGATCTGAGAACTCAAATCCCAAAAGTTTTGCAGCCTTTTTCCGCACTAGACCTTCACGATCTATAGGCTTAAATGGAGTTAAGATATCGTCATAACTCTCTATTATTTGGCTGTTAAACTTTTTTATCAAAATTTTTGTTGCCGTTTCTGAAACTCCTTCATTTGTTATAACTTCTACTTTATCAGCAAGTGCACAAACTTCTCTATCTTTACATAAGTTTTCGTTGAAAACATCTAACCGCCCGGTATCAACACCATGTAAAACCGCTGCCGCAATTAGTGAAAAGCTAAATTTGGCCTCTAAGCCGGTTTTAGGTTTATTGATGTTACAAATATTCAAATACTGGGGATGTACCGTTATTTCAATTTTTTCAACGCTCTCTGGTTTGATAATTGTATCACTTTTAGCCTTTTTAATCGCTTCAATCATTGCATGGCTTCCATGACAGCAAGCATGAAACTTATGACTGACCTGCTCAAATAGGAACACTTTTCCAAATCCCTCAAGAGCATCCAGATTTTGCTCTCCTTGGTGAGTGGCGACAAAGCCGTGCGGCCCATCAAAACCATCTGAAGAAGAAATCAAACCATTTCTAGCTAAGATAATAGCCTCAACGCCAGCCGATGCAGCCATGCCTGCATGAAGTGGCTTACCCATAGTCCCGAATTGCGCTTTGACCCCGGCAGCCCGTGACCCCGCAATGCCAAGCGCCATTCGGGTTTGATTTGGCGTTAAATTCATCAAACGCGCGCATCCAGCCACCGATCCAAATATACCTGCTGTGGCTGTTATATGAAACCCTGCTCTATAATGAGTGCGCCCAAGCCAAATTCCCACTCGAATTGCGACCTCTGCGCCGATCAAGGCTGCAGTCTTGACCTCCTCCATACTAAAACAAAATTGATCTGCTAAAGCCAAAATCGCAGGAAATACGGTAACAGACGGATGGCCTAATGATGCAAAATGTGTATCGTCATAATCAAGTGCGTGCGAGGTTGTGCCGTTTACTAACGCTGCCATCCGCGCCGGTACCTTTTGCCGGACACCAAAGGCAAAGGACTGATTTGCACCAGCTTCTTCCTCTGCCAAATTCCTAAGACATAATGATATGGGCTCATTTTGACCAGACCACGCGACAGCGGACCAATCTAAAAATGATAGACGTAAAACATGACGTGAAGTATCCGGTAGTTCCTGCTGTTTTAGAATAAAACTTACAATTTCGTCTAAAAATTTCATCAGTATGATCTCGTCATGCCCAATACATGCTCAGATATGTAGGAAAGAACCAAATTAGTTGAAATTGGTGCGACCTGATAAAGTCGTGCTTCGCGATATTTACGCTCCACATCATATTCTTCGGCAAATCCAAAACCACCATGGGTTTGTACACAAGCCTCCGCAGCCGCCCAACTAGCATCTGCTGCCAAAAGCTTTGCGAGGTTTGCCTCTTCACCAGACGTGCTTCCAGCTTCAAAAAGCCTCAATCCCTCCTGAACCATTAATTCCGCTGCTCGCATCTCCGAATAAGCTCTTGCCACAGGGAATTGAATGCCCTGATTCTGGCCAATCGGTCGATTAAATATCTTCCGCTCGGCAGCGTAATCACATGTTTTTTTTATGAACCACTTTGCATCTCCAATACATTCTGCAGCAATTAAAAGTCGTTCAGCATTCATACCGGATAGGATGTAACGAAAACCTTTCCCTTCTTCTCCAATAAGAGCGGATTTCGGAATAATCATATCATCAAAGAATAGTTCGGTTGTTGAATGGTTCATCATTGTTTTAATAGGTTGGATTTTTAGTGTTTTGCCTTTGAGCTCTCGCATATCTACAAGAAATACAGAAAGCCCATCCGTTTTCCTATTCACCTGATCTATCGACGTTGTGCGCGCCAATAGCAAAAGAAGGTCGGAGTGCTCTGCCCTGCTCGTCCATATTTTTTGACCATTTACTACATAGTTTTCACCATCTTTACGAGCAGTTGTTCTAAGAGCTGTTGTATCTGTCCCACTGGTCGGCTCTGTGACGCCGAAAGCCTGTAGGCGTAATTCTCCACTAGCAATTTTTGGAAGGTATTCTGATTTTTGTCTTTCAGAACCATGCCTTAAAACCGTGCCCATCGTATACATCTGAGCATGACAAGCCGCAGCGTTGCATCCGGCACGATGGATCTCCTCTAGGATTGCAGCACCTACCGATAAGGGCATTCCGAGACCACCATATTCCTCAGGAATAAGTGCAGATAAGTACCCACCTTTAGTCAAACCTTCCACGAAAGTAGTTGGATAAGTATCGTTTCTGTCGCATTCACGCCAATATTCCCCAGGAAAGTTCTTACAAAATTTCTCGACAGATTCCC
>CACPHA010000078.1 GCA_902633655.1 Paracoccaceae bacterium | reverse complement strand
CGCCAGTTCCAGAAACTCTATTGAAAAATGGTACATAATTTGGGGGCTGGACACCTTAATAACCACGCTGACCTGTTCGTAAGGATTTAAATGCATTGGATATTTACTACCGGGTTCAAGTCTTGCCCAGTTAAGTTCCTGATGCTGACCCATAATTAATCTATTGACCCATACGTCCTTTTCTGGACGATATTTTGCAGAGGCATTTGCTTCTTCCAATGTAACTATATTCTTCATAATTGGCCTCTTCCTTTTAATCCTCTTTGCTTTTCCAGGGCGTCTGTGCGCTACCAATAGCCATTGCACTATTTTCAACATAGATAGTTCATTTACTTCAACTCAGAAATTAACCGCTTCGTTTTTTACAATTCTTTTTCATTACTTTGATCCTTTGGATGTTCCCGGCCATCAAACCAAGGAGCATCTGCATAGTCTTCAATTTTTATGCCCTCTATACATGCCAAATTGACTGCATATTTTGTCGGGCTCATCCGAGAATGATGGTGTGTGTGAATGCCACAAATCGAGCAAAACCAATGTTTTGAAATATGTTTATGAAAGCTATACTCTTTAAGATAATCTTTACCTTTCACTACTTCTAATTTTTCTAGTTCTAAATTCGTAATAGCGCAGTATTTTCTGCTACAAATAGAGCAAGAACATCGCGCGATATTTTCAATCCCGTTTGGAAGTGTCAGATTTATCTCAACAGCGCCGCAATGGCAGGTCAATAACGCAGAATTTTCCATTTTGATCGGCATTCCTTATATCCAACGATGTAAATTTTACTCGCTGAGTATATGAAGGATTTTTGAACTAATCATCCTCTATATTTTCCCATGGCGTATGTGCGCTTTGCAGAGCCATGGCACTATTTCCAACATATATGATTTGGATGCGAATGACGCCCTTTGCGCCGTTTTTGCTTGGGCATCTGTGCCTTCGAGTTTGGCAAATTTCTACCGGCATTTCTGTGGCGACTTTTCGGATTGGGCTACATTCCCTACATTATTCCCTTTTTCTACGAGAAAGAGGAATACTAAACCGGTTACCAAAACCTCGTAGATACACACACAGGCTCATCTCCCGCATAATCAAAACCGTCAACTTGGCGATTATCAAATCCTGATCGTGGTTCAGGCTTATTCACGATACCGCCATAAGGTGGCCTACCACTCGCCCCCTAGCAATCGTAGACCGAGCCGTAGATCAAAATACGCCTATTGCAGAAACTCAATTCCTGCGATAGAATTATTTTAAGGGATTTATGCGTTATGCTATTTTTTTTGCCCGAAAAAGGTAATCGACCTTTATCAAATCCATTTATTTTCAATGCATTGTAGATATGTAATTTGACAAAAGCGGTCCTTCACCTGAAAAGGTAGCTTTTTTCTTTCATTTGCGAATTTAAGACCAAGCTTCCAGCACCGGTAGAAAAAAGAACCAAAGTTTAACAACACGCCACATTTTTCTGATTAAGACGGGTACGTTTCTCACTCAGAGTGCAAATCTAAAATAATGCATTTTATCAAATAAAGAGCTTCTCAATTACTCTTAGGAGAAGGCGATCAGTTTGGGACGCCCCTAGGCATAAATAATTACAAACCTTAGGACAATCTTTTAGAGGCGTCCCATAGTGATTTCTATTCGAAAGTAGCCATCAAATTAATGGCGGATCATTTTATACCAAACGACTCATCAAATCGGAAATTAATTTCATTGCCCTATCAGTATCTTCTATTTCATTAGGGTCAAACGTTAATGACAAACCTGGAATTGACTTGACAAGTTTTGAAGAATAGAGGCTGCTATTGGAAGAAAATCCTGATACTTCATAGGTTTGAATTGGGTAAGAGATTCCTTTGACTAAGATTTCTTGCTTTTTGATGCATTTTATTTCCTCTTTAATTAAGAGATAAGTGTCTTCAGAAATTAAAATTTTATTTGCTTCCGAATTCGACTCAAGCCTTGATGCAAGGTTCACGCCGTTACCAATAACAGTGTAGTCCAACCTGTCCTCAGATCCAAAATTTCCAACTGTACATACGCCTGAATGAATACCCATCCTGGCATTAAGGGATCTAGCTAAACCTTTTTCACGCCACATCTCCCTTAATAACTCCAGTTTCTCCAACATCTCTAAAGCCATCGAAACACAGGCTACTGCGTCCTCTTTATTTCCTTTGGTATCTGGATCGCCAAAAAATACGAGAATTGCATCACCAATAAATTTATCAATAGTTCCGCCCCAACGAATTACAATCTTAGACATTTCCGTGAGATATTGAGTCAAAAGCTCAGTTAGGACCTCGGGCTCCAGCCTTTCGGTAAGTTGTGTAAAACCTTGAAGGTCACAAAAGAAAACAGTAAGTGCTTTGCGCTGCGTCTGAATTTTTACATCAAGTTCTCCTGAAAAAATCGAGTCATAAACCTGTGGAGAAAAATACTTTGCTAGCTTTTCAGAGAGGGATACTAATTCTTCAGTTCGATCAGCAACTTTCCTTTCAAGATTACTGTTCAGATCAGCAAGCTCAGCGTGTGCTTTATCCAGTTCTAGCAAACGCTGTTGCTCCAGCTGATATAGCTTTGCATTTTGAAGAGCACTGGCTGTTTGGTTTGCAAGTATTTTAATTATTAATTCGTCAGACTTGTCAAAAATATTTACTTTATCGCTTTCTACCAAAAATACACCAATTAATTCGTCCTCCATCAACATTGGTATTGCTACCTGGCTTTCAGCATTGTTTAGCCCTGGAAGGCTAATTTCCTCTACAACTCTTCCGTTGTCTGATGGTTGAATTTGTTGTTTTATGGCTTGCATATATTGTTTTTGCGCACCCATATTTGCCATTCGCATCATTTTTTTTTTCTTAGCAACCATCCCTATTACTCCGACACCAATCTTTACCTCAGCGCCTTTGCCTTCGTCTTCATACCCGTGGGTGGCTATTACCTTCAAAACGCTTTCAGAGCTATCAAGCAGAAGGATCATTGAATGTTTGAAATTGAAATACGCTTCCATGCTAATCAACATTGTTTTAGCAATAGCATCCGAATTTAAAGTCTTATTGATTTGTGAAGCTACTTTCTCAATGATTTCAATTTCTTTATTTCGGCGTTCCAGCTGGTAAGTAAGCGTTTCAATCTCACTTTTACTCATCTGCTCGCACCCTCAAACTCGTTCTTTGATTACTCAAATTCGAACTTATGAAATCTTCTTATTAATTATTCTTAGAAATTGACAAAACATTATAAATATCAGCACCTTTTAATTCAAAAATGCCTGACATTCCGCTCATCGAGGCGATTGCCTCAAGTTTCATATCCATTTCGTCAAAAAGATCGCCTTCATTCTCAGTTCTACTATACTGCAATTCAAGTGTGTACATATCAAACGATTCAGGATTTGTGATTGTAGCGAACGCATACGGATTTTCACTTATATTATTTTTTGTTTTGTTAAAAAATTGAAAAGATAGAGCAACTTCAGTTTCGCTGACATGCCATATTTGGGATATCACTGTTGTATTCGGTTCGCCAACATTGGAGGAGGTGGTAATCCAACTTGGGAACATACCTTGAAGTGCGGGTAGGTGCTTATCAGTAATCATAAAATTTCTCCAAAAATTTAAATCTGTTTACCTGCTTCGGGGCCAGGCGTCTGGACAAAAACTTTATCAACTGAAAAAACTACAGCAAAATCAGGCTTTTTTAACCAGTACCTGTCAGCTAAGTTTTCAGGAATTCCTAATTCACCATAAACACCATAAATCCGCTTTCTCAATTCATCACAGGTTTCAATTTCATCGTCATTCACGTCTCGTAGATCAATTACATTACCTTTTAGATTATAAGCTTCATGGCTGATAATACCTACGAATACGCTAACCCGTGAACCCAAATTCAGATTTTCTATGAACTGCTTACTCGATGCTTTGTTAAGACAACAAACAATTTTACTGTTTTGTCGATCACAGCAAATGCCGAGAGTATCAGCATGAAATGGCCGCATCGATGACGAAGCACACCCTATATGACCTATACCTGTCGTCAGTACATTGTGAACTTGATCTGAGATCATTTTTACTACCTCTGTTCCCTAATAATTTTAATCATAATCCGCTGGGTAGTAAATTGCCATTTCATAATTTATCAACGTTGCGTTTTTTAGCTGGACCCAAAGTGATATATCGGAATTCCGGTTAAATTTTTTCGAGGTTGCGAGCAATTTAAATAGAGTTGCCGTTTTTGTGTCTGCACTACCGTAGTCGGGCCGGCCGCGGGCCTGTTTCTTATCCTTTTGGGTCGCCTTAATTTGCTTCTCAGTTAAAATACCCATTCGCCGCACCTGCAATTCAGTGTTGCAATACGTCCGAGGAAGTTTAACGATGTCCTTCCGTCTAAACAAGAGAGGACCCATTTTCGCGTTTAACCTGATCACGCCGATTACCGCCAATGAATTTAACTGCACGTTCCCGGCCATTTAATTTTAGTGCTTTGGAAGGTCCTTGGGGACCCTTCAGGAGAAGTAATAAGTCTTCCCTTTGAGCTTCAAATAGTGTACATTTTGGTGACCCACGAAGTGGCCTCCCTCTATAACCAAGCAACTATCGGGCGGGCAAAGAGTCCGTGGAACTTTTGTGTAATGTGGCTATGCCGAAATTGGTTCACTTAGACGAAGCGAAAATTGCGCCAACCAGCTTATTGTGCGGCCAGAAAGGGTTAGTTTGACCAAAGTATCGACTGTGTCACTGAACGATATTTCTCTAATTTTAGAGCGTGGCTCCCTGTCAAGCCACCAATATCTAAATGCAGTCTCGCTTTTGCGAGATGGAGGTTTTTGGAAAGACTGGGCCGTTCGGGCTCTTCTCGCAATCGCGGTCGGGCATATATTGTCTGGGATTATATTTTTCTTTGCCTTTAATTGGAGTGATTTATCCGAAATGGCAAAATTCGCCATTGTGGGTGGCGGTATATTGGCTTGTCTGATTGGCTGGGTAATTGCAAAACTCGACAGTCCCACGGGTCAGGCTTTCGCAATCGGGGCCACTGTTCTGGTTGGCGTGATGTTCGCTGTATTAGGACAGGTATACCAAACGCCAGCGATGATACATACACCTTTTGTATTTTGGGCAATTTTGACATTTCCATTTGCCTTGGCCTCTAGAAATTTGGCGCATTGGACGGTTTGGTTGGTCATATTGATCGTTGCCATTACATCTTACTCTAATTCCGGGCTGCGCCTAGCTGGAGACCAAATTGCGGCCAATTTGCTCAACATTGCGGTTTCGGGCGGGCTAATCGTGGCGCTTATCGTGCTGGACAAAATTCTGTCACCTCGCCTTGTTTGGGCGCGCGCAGAGTGGTTTCGTATCCTCTTGGTTCTAGCTGTTATCGGTTTTGCTTTTATCGGTTTTACAGAAAGCTTTTGGGATACTGGCCACGGGCTATGGCTTCTTTCACTTGGACTAATATGCGGGCTTTTGGCCTATCTATATTATTTGAAGCCTAGTCTTGGGACATTGGCATTGGCTAGCTTTGGCATATTCATATTAGTGGCCCAATTCGCTTTTAAACTTTTTGAGTACGCGGACGAGGATATTGTTGGAATTTTCTTCCTCCAGTTCATATGGATGGGTGGCTTGACGCTTGGATTGGTCAAAACTTTTCGACACTTTTTAACTTTACCCAGCTCGCGGCTGAGTATTGAGGCGTTGAAAGCTGACGAAGATCGCACTCAATTTGCGATGTCATTGACGGAATTTTGTGGACAAACGGGACTGGCAGAGAGCGAAGTTTCCAACATATTAGCAATCGATATTGAACGTAGTCATCCTTGGTATATGGAGCTATTTTTAGCTGTTGCAGGTGTTGTAACCGCTGTGCTTGGCGTAGGTTTTGTCGGGGGCCTTCTCCTGCTAACTATGGAGATTGAGAACGTGATATCGTTTGGTGTTCTAGGTGGTTTTGTCTTTGGATTCTCGATTTTCAGCAGGCGGAGAACCATATCCCTTTATGTGCAGAATATGCTTAACACCCTGATTATTGTGGGCGGAGTTTTGATAGCATTCGGTTTTGGTGATAAGCTCGATAATTTCGACGAGATTATTATTTTACTTCTTGCACTAAGCGTCATTGTCATAACCTGTGTGCGCGACCGAATTTTGGAATTTTTGTCAGCAGCAGCAATAATTTCATTGATCAGCGCAGAATTATATCATCGGAATGTGCCGATGGGTGAGAGCATCATTCTTGTCATCGCGACCGTTCTCGGTGTCGTTTTGTTAACATTGCCGATTGGAATGCGCCTTTATAAGGCAGCTGGCACAGCCTTTATGATGGCGCCTGCTCTCTTAGGAATTACTTTTATCCACACGCAAAGATGGGAGGGCATTGCGGACGTCTCGCGCTTTTCAGATGATTGGTTGGCCCGTGTTATAAGTATCATCGTTTTATTAAGCTGCACGGTATATCTAAACAAAGGCAAAACTATTGCCGCGTTTAATCCTCCTATAACGGCCTTGATCCCGCTTCTAATTGGGGCAGCATTCGTGCCATTAGGCGGCGCTTCAGCGCTGTTATTGATGCTTGCAGGATACATCTTCGGATCTCAGCCTTTTGCTATCATCGGAACCCTATTACAAATCTATTTCCTGACGATGTTTTACTATGATCTCAGCCTGGATCTTATAACAAAGTCAATAATTCTGTTTTGGTCAGGATTGGTATTTTTTGGGGTTTGGATCTTTGTCCGCCAAAAGAGGGAAGTTTTAGAATGACACCTTTGCGATATATACTTATAGCATTTGGGACGCTCGGGATTGCCGGCCTTTTCATAAGTCAAATCAGAGATTTGGAAAATATAAGACGGGGTGGCGAAACAATCTTGCTAGATTTACGCCCGGCCGATCCAAGGGCATTGATGATGGGGGATTTTATGGCGCTGAGATATGTAGAAGAAAACTCACAAATCTTGCCGAAGGACTTGGCGCCCTCTGGTCAAATAATTCTCACGTTGGATAAAAATAGCGTGGGTACAGTTAGTAGGATTGCAGACAATAGGAATCTCAGTGAGAAGGAAATCCCCATAAATTATGTTCGTCGCAGTCGCGGCATAACCTTTGGGGCTCCACGTTACTATTTTCAAAACGGCACCGCAGAGACTTACCAAGGTGCTGAGTACGGTGTTTTCAAAGTTTCACCATCTGGGCGCGCCATACTAGTCGGCTTAGCTGACTCAGCCTTCGATGAAATTCTGGTTCCAAAGAAATAGGGGCTGGCAATAGGCTGCTTTGGGCCGTTCGCGCTCGTTCAGCCTAAAACGCCGAAGGACCGGAAAGGCAGCATATCCGGCGCAAGGCGTAAAACAGCCCCCACCGGGGATAGGGTGGAGGCTGTTTGAGGTTTACGCGTCAACACTTAGGAGCCACGTGGCACGCTATACTCAAAGCGAGCATTTAATCGGATTGCAGCAAATGGCTGCTAGGAGCCCAAACCTCCTGAACGCTGCGCTCCGCTTTAGGTCAGCGCCGTCAGCCAGCGTTCGATTGCCTGGGCCGTTTCGGCATGGTTCTTCTCCATCGTCAAGTTGTGCCCCGAGCCTTCGACCAAATGGAAATCAGCCCCATAGAATTTGCGCGCTCTTTTTTGGCTTATCACAGCATCCCTTTCTGCACCCAGCCATAGAATCTGGTTTTTGGGGTTGGGCGATGGTCGCCATAAAGGCAGGTTGTGTTGGTTCAGAACCAATGCCGACGCTTCGCGAAGTTTCCCATGCAACTCTTTGGGCGTGTAAATCGCGCCCTCCATGATCAGCATCAACGCCGCCCGCTTGGCGTTGCGGATGAAGGGGTGTGTCGAAAGCATCAGCCCGACCAGCATAAATCCAAGTGGATCGCGCTTGAGGTGCAGAAAAGCTGCCATCGCTTATGGTGCTATGGGATGTCCAAGACGCGACAAGCAGGACTGCCGGTAGGTCATCGGCTACCTTTTTCAGATACCATTGCGCCAACGCCGCGTTCATGCAGCAGATCTTCTAAGTTCCTAAGTGATAGTGGAAATCTCACATAAAACATGACTACAAGCTTGATGATCTCTGGACTGGTTTTGAAGTGGCGCCCGGAAATATATTTAGGCAGATACGGATCGCTAAATGCAGCGTCAATTATGGGCAAGGAGATTTATTCTGACAGGGCCCGCTGCCAATCCTCAACGCTGATGTCCTCGGCAAGTACCTCTTGCATTATGCCAGCGTTGTTGACCAGAATGTGTTTTCCTTTAAACACTTTCTATTCCTCCCAACTGGTCTCGGGCGCCCCCAGTAAATCTAAGTTCATTGTGACGCCCAATCCAGGTTTGTTGGGCGGCATTACACCGCCATTCTCGATTGGCGCGTCAAAGCTTCCAGTCTCAACCGTGACCATGTCACGCGGGTCAAGCACGCAACGCAGCATCCGTTCAGGCACAGTGGCCCCCATATGGAAGATCGATGCGGCCGATAGGACAGAGCCCACCGTATCCTGTACCGAGATCGTCAACCCTGCTGCCCGGCAGAGGTCACGATGGCGGCGCGCATGGGTCAGACCGCCAGCCTTTGAGATCTTCAGCCCGATCCCATCTGCCACATCAAGCGCCACCAGCTTGGCAATATCACCATCCTCTTGTGCAAGCTCATCCAAAATGATCGGCACGTTGCAGCGCTGCCGCAGTGAAATCGTCTCACGCCAAGTTGCGCAGGGCGCTTCCAGCACAAAATCCAGACCTTTGGGTAGCGCGCGTAGCATGCGCAGCGCGGTTTCCGGGATAAGCCCGCCATTGGCATCAACAAGATAATACTCACCGGGCTGTCGATCCGCCATCGCTGCTGCGATGCGTTCGGCATCGAGTGCCGGGCCCCCTTCGCTGTCAAGCGCGCCTACCTTCACCGAATGCCCCATGTAGCCCGTGGCACGATGTTTCGCCACGCGGGCACGCATGTCTTCGGGGGTGCCAGCATAGATCGAACTAATGGTGGGAAGACGTTTTCCAGTTGTCCCTCCAAGCAACGTATAGACCGGCAGGCCTACCGATTTGCCAAACAGATCCCAGCAGGCAACATCGATGGCAGTCTTGGCGTGATTGTGATCCAGCAGGGCGTTGTCCATAGCATCGTTGATCCGGTCCCCCTCGCGCGGGTCCCGACCGATCAGATGCGGAGCGATCTCTTCAATCCCTGCCCGCGCGCCGCGCGCATGTGCAGCTATATAATTGGGGCCAAAGGGCGTGCTTTCGCCCCAGCCTTCGGTGCCATCATCTGCGGTCAGACGGACGATAATGCTGTCAAATCCGGTAAAGATCCGGCCACCAGACAGTCCATATTCCCCACCTGAATAAGGCAGGTGCAGTTCAAACAGGTCGATTTTCTTAATCTTCATGATTCACTCCTGCGGCGGGATCAGCACAAGTTGACCTGTGTGTTTCTTGGCCAGAAAATCCTCCTGTGCACGACCGATGTCAGCCAGTGGGTAAGTGGCGGCGACCAGAGGGCGGATGTCTCCGGCCTCGATGTATGTCACCAGGTTTTCAAACACGATATCTTCTTGGAAGGTGCAGCCATAGAGCGTCAGATCCTTCAGGTAGAGCGTGCGGGTGTCGATTTCGCAGATCGGACCGGCAATAGCTCCGGCGGTTGCATACCGCCCGCCTCGGCACAAGGCGTCCAGCAGGCTGAGAAATTGCGGGCCGGCGACCAGATCGAGCACCACGTCGATTGACGCCGACCCAAGTTCGGCCACCAAATCTGCATCCCGATCCAATGTGCGGTCAGCTCCCAGAGCTTTTACGGCTTCGGCTTTGGCAGGCGCGCAGAGGGCTATCACCGTAGCACCTCGTCGTTTGGCAAGTTGGACAGCCGCTGAACCCACGCCGCCAGACGCTCCGGTAATCAGGACTGTTTCGGCGCCCAAATTGGCGCGATGGATCATGCCTTCGGCTGTGGAATAGGCACAAGGGATCGCCGCTAGTTCCGCGTCATCC
>CACPHA010000077.1 GCA_902633655.1 Paracoccaceae bacterium | reverse complement strand
GCTTATGCTAGTGTCGATTTTTCTGGGAAGACCATAACTTGGGTAGTACCGTTTAAAGAAGGAGGTGGGACAAGTCGGTTCGCTAGGTTCATTCAACCATTCCTTACTAAGTATTTGCCCGGAAACCCGGATATTCAGGTTATGCACATTCCCGGTGGCGGGGCGATCAAAGGGTCTAACTATTTTCAAAAAAATGCCGAGCCTGATGGAACTTTCATTTTTGGTTGTTCTACATCAGTCATAGTGAATGTTGCGACAGGAAATCCGCTTGTAGAGTACAATTTAAGTGAATACCGGCCGGTGCTTCTTCTTCCACAAAACACTCATTGGTTTACTCGATCAGATTTAGTGCATGAACCCCACGACATCTCGAAACTCCTAGAAAGGGATTTAGTACTTTATGCCCTTAAAACACCAGCATCTGCTGATCTTTTTCATATTTGGGTCTTTGATAAACTGGGGTTGAAAGGCGCCAAACCGATTCCAGGCCTTTCTTCCTCTGGCGGATATCAGGCATTTTTAAGGGGCGAAATCCATATTAGTTCTCATGGGGCAGCAAATTATGTAAAAAAAGTAAAGCCAGAAATTGATAAAGGAAAGGTTGTCGATCTTATGACGCTTGGCATAATAAACGCTGATGGATCAGTCTCCAGAAATCCCCTCGCGCCAAATGCACCGACCTTTCCGGAGATGTATGAAAAAGTTAATGGGAAAAAACTCGCTGGTGATGACCTTGAAGCGTTTTATTCAATAGGTGCAGCATGGTCACAAGCATCTAAATCAATGCTTCTACCAGAAGGGACGCCAGACGAAATTGTGCAGGCCTTTAGAGATGCTGCAACAAAAATGGTTAACGACCCTGAATTCAAAGAGAAAGCAACTAAAGCGCTTGGACCCTTTCCTTTGATAATTGGAGAAGAGGCAGGAGCGATAGTTAAAAAAGCTGCTATATTCTCCGATAAAACTAAAGAGCAGTTGAACGAAGTACTTAAGAAAAATAGATTTACCTACAGAGTACAATAGAAAAGGATTGCTGCTAGTTTGCGCTAGCAGCTTTTTTTAATGGAACAATTGTTTTCAGCCTTATTGCAACTTTTTGAGATCAATCATTTAGCTTTTCTTTTTGCAGGCACATTACTCGGTTTGATAGTTGGTATACTTCCTGGAATGGGAGGCACATCTGGCTTAGCACTTGTACTACCCTTTGTATTTACCTTAGAGCCTTCCCATGCGCTTGCCATGATGATTGGCGTACTTGCGCCAACTACTACATCAGATACATTTCCTGCAGTTTTGATGGGAGTTCCTGGCACAGCCGGTTCACAGGCAACCGTGATGGATGGATTTCCACTTTCCAAGAAAGGCATGGCTGCTAGAGCTCTAAGTGCGGCCTTCACATCATCTTTACTAGGTGGTATTTTTGGCGCCTTGATATTATCGATTTCCATATATTATGCTGTACCTATCATAATGGCATTTGGCTTTGGTGAACAGTTTTTGCTTGTTGTACTGGCGCTTTTAATGGTCGGAGCATTAACTGGTGAAAATTTTATTAAAGGGGTCACTGCGTGTTTTCTGGGCCTAATTATAGGGTCGATTGGCACGGCACCAATTACAGGTGACCCCAGGTTTACTTTCAATAGCTTATACTTAATTGAAGGAGTACCACTTGTAGTAGTTGGGCTAGGATTATTTGCCATACCCGAAATAGTTGGCCTTCTTGATAGCAAAGGGGCGATCGCGAAAACCCTTAAAAATGAAAAGGGGTGGATACTTGGAATACAAGACGTTTTTAGGAATTGGTTTCTAGTTCTTAGATGCTCGACTCTGGGCTGTTTGGTCGGTGCTTTGCCGGGTTTAGGTGGTACAGTAGTAGATTGGATCGCTTACAGTCACCTGAAACAAACATCAGAGGATACTTCTCAATTCGGAAAAGGCGATATTAGAGGAGTTATTGCTCCAGAATCGGCAAATAATGCCAAAGAAGGAGGAGCATTAATTCCCACATTAATTTTTGGAATTCCAGGGTCGGGAAACAAAGTTTTGCTACTTGGGGGATTTGTCTTGATTGGTATAGAACCTGGCTTGGACATGGTAACTACAAATTTAGACCTTACATATTTAATGATTTGGTCTCTGGCTATAGCAAATATACTCGGGGCGGGTCTCTGCATTGGATTTGCTTCTCACATTTCAAAATTTACACTAGTGCCATATTATATTCTCGCACCAGTAATGGTTTGTCTTATATTTTTCGCAACATTCAATATTAATAGGGATTGGTATGACTTCATTGGATTACTTGGGTTCGGATTAATTGGGATAACTTTCAAAAACTTTGGATGGTCTAGGCCTGCACTTTTGATAGGTTTTTTCCTCTCCACCAAAGTAGAACTGCTTAGTTATCAAACACATGCAGTTTATGGTTTTTCATTTATATATCGTCCGGTTTCAATTATTCTAATTATATTGTGCTTAGCTACAATACTACTTCTTTTGAAACAAAAATTCGACAGTAGCTATAATTCTGAGCAAGTTAAAAATAAGCAACACCAGATTTTATTCGTACTTTTTTTACTCTTTTTACCCGTAACGATGATTTGGCTTACTAGTAGTTTGGATTATCGAGCAAACCTATTTCCAATAAGTTTAAGCATCATCACAATTATTCTTCTAATATTTGTATTATTTGTAAAGTTTGCAGATTTGGGGAAAATTAATTCCTTCGAAAATTCAATAATGCGTTTTGCAAACACAAACATTTACGAGCCAGGAAGAGGCTTTAACAACCAACTATATTATTATTCAAGTTTTATTGGTTACCTAGCTATGAACTTTATTTTTGGCTTTCCTTTAGCATCAGTGTTTTTCATAAATTTATTTATCCTATATCACAACGGTAACGCATACAAAGTCTCTCTTACCATCGCAGCGGTCATGATGTTAATTTTGTGGATGTTATCTTCCCTTTTAACCTTACAGTTTCCCAACGGCCTTATCGGGTTAATCGTTGATATGCCCTGGTGGCTTGGCGGCAGACTAAACTAAAACAGGAATTTTCTATGCAAGACCCTTCATTCTCTATCCTACCTTTTCTGCAGCGAAAAAAAAAACCACGAGAGAAAGGGATAAATTACGTAAGAGCTCCAGTATTAGTCGGAAGTTGTATTGACGAATACCTGGAGGCATATGGGCATATGGTAGATATTTTTAAGCTATCTGGAAAACAAGCTGCCATGATGAGCAGGACGTCACTGATAAAATTTATACGTACTTGCAAGGATCATGAAGTTCAGGTCGCTTTAGGAAATCCATTGATGGATGTTGCTCTAGTCGGGGGCAAAGCGGTTGTAGATGAATTCCTCAACAATGTGGTGAGCTATGAAATTGACATAATCGAAATATCTAGCATTTCTCGAACTCTCGACGATGATGAAATGTGCCAGCTGATCGATAATGCTACAACAAAGGGTATTAAGGTTATAAATGAAATTGGGGTTGCATTTGCTCACTCAGAGATTTCGGACGAAACAATTTTCTTAGACCGATTAAAAAGCCAATCTAAACGTTTTATCGAAGCGGGATCTTGGAAGATTTTGCTAGAATCTGAAGGTTTAACCGAAAACATTGATAAAAAAGATTACAGATGGAATATTATTGACAAGATAATTAGTCCTCTAGAACTTACTCAGTTTATGGTTGAGGCTGATGACCAAGATGTAATGTCAAAATATATTGAAATTTACGGACCTGGCGTGAATATGATGGTTGATTATAGCAGATTATTAAAAATGGAAGATGCTCGAATTGGATATGGCCCCTCTCAATTTTTGTGGGGAAAAGTAGTGAAATATTAAGTTACTTTTGAAATTTCATAATTGCCGTTCTCCTGTCACTAGAGGTTCACTAATTCTATAATCCAAGCCCTACCTTCCCAGTTTTATAGGTTATCTCCTAATAAGATAATATTTATATTGGCTTTTCACTTTCAACCCCCCGCTCTGGGAGGCTGGCTTGATTTTCTTTCGGGGCCCTACTCCAACCTCTTCTTCTCAAAGTAGACCCTGAGCCACGCCCAGTAGTGCTCCCTATCTTGGAAGCCTTGAGCTTGGGCAGCCAGATCCTCCGCGAGTTCCTTTTCGACCCTCGGTGAGTTCCTTTTTTGGGGGTATAGGCCTTATTCCCCTGGCTTTAAAGGGACTTCAAACAATAACTTGGTACCCACGGCCGGAACACATGCAAACCATACCGTGTTGTTTTAAATATATTTTAATAGCACAAGAAGTCTAACTTGAGTTCCTTTTTATGAATTTTTGAGTTCCTTTTTCTGGTAACAACATTTGTAGTTTGGCACACTGGGGATGCAATCAACACTTATTAAGGTTGTTTATTATTAATAGTGGCAAAGGATGTGGATGTTTCTATTAGTGCTTATGCAAAGATACAGGTTTAAAAAATACTTTGCGATAATTCATTCGTGCCATCGCCAAAATAATCTCTACACAAGCTGCCATAAATTATGCTTAACTCTCATAATGACTAGATTGCTGATTCAATTTTGTTGCTTTTTCGCTTTTTTGTTTAGTGGTGCAGGGATTAGTTTTGCATCAGCCTGCGCCAGTGATCCTAATGAATGCTCTCCCAAGGGCCTCTGTGAAATTGCTAAGGAAGTGACAGGCAGTAACAAGCACTGGTCTACGGCTACCATTTCAACCAAGCACGTTAGCTTTGCTCAAGAGTTAGGGATCAACTGTGGTGTGATTGAGCGAAAAGACTCCTGCGATATTGACCCTAACCAGTGCAAGATTAATCAGCTTTGCGAGAGAGCGACTACTGACAGGTCCGGACAGATTGGCTGGGATAACAATGCCAAACCATATGTTGAATTGGCGAAAGAGTATAATTTGAAATGTGACGTATTAACTAGCTCCAATCAGAGAGTGCCTAATACTTCACAGGTAGATAAGCTGATAAATCAGATTTTATTTCAGGGGGGCGCAAAAATTAGTTACGGCGACCAGGCGCATCCCGATATGATTACGCTTGGACCAAAGAAGGATGAAAGACTAGATACGTCATCCTATAAGGGCAACCGCAGCATAGAGATAAGTATGCCTCTGTCCACGCCAGCGCTGGCTCCATTGGATCTTGAGTTTGTTGGATACATAAACAGAAGTGCAAAAATCAAAAAATCATCGTCAGGGAAAATAAAACAACCTTACGATGATTTGGAGTTGTGTTTTAAATCAATTAATCGAAAAACCCAATTAGTAATGTGTGTATATCGGGCTCGATCATCACCGCTAGTGCCTAAACTTTTTAAAACAAAATGGTGCAACCTTAGACCTGATTGGAATATTGGGGAACGTGGAGTACCAAAGGGTGGTTTTATTTATTATGAAAGAAACACAGTCAACTTTTATGATTTTAAAAAAGATGATGTTTGTGGAGTTAAAATAGGAACCATTATCAAACGGGGTCAGATCCTAGCATATCCAGGTGCGCAGGGAGATAAAACCAGAATAGACTTTCGTTTCAAAGTTTATGATGAGAAGCCCAATCCATTGTTGGATAAAAAGAAAACGTTTAATTTTAATCTTCATTGGGTCCAACCAACTGTTTTTTTTGATTGGAAGTGCTTTGAGGAAGACCGGGCTTATGGTTCTGAGGTGTTAACATATCCATTTGATTGCAAGCCATTGTACGAATTGAATTCTTCAGAGAAATCATATTTCGAAGAAAAAAAAGAAGACACAAGCCTTAACAAGAAAACCTATGATATAGAGAACTACGAGAAACAGTTTAAGATCCAATCAAATCTTAGACGCAAACAGGTTCAGTCCGCTCTCAAAAAGCTAGGTCATTATTCCAGCAGTATCGATGGAATATGGGGTAAAGGTACACGAGCAGCACTTATGGATTATGCGGCGGCTTCCAACATGGAGGATGAGAGCCCTAGGAAAGTCTTTAGTGAACTTCTGAATAAAGTGGTTATATCTAATTCGTTTCCAGAAACTAATATCAATGCTGATATGGTAGTGCTTAATACTTTAGAGGCCAATAAGCTGATAAATCAGATTTTATTTCAGGGGGGGGGAGGATATTATGTTCGGCACACCGGCTGATCCCGATATGGTTACTCTTGGACCAAAGAAGGATCAAAGACTAGAAAGCTCTCCCTACAAAGGAAAGACAAGCCTAAATATTAAAATGCCTTTATCCATGCCAATACTAGCTCCATTGGATCTTGAGTTTGTTGGTTATAAAAATAGGCATGCAAAAATGAGAAAGTCTTCTTCCGGAAAAGTATACCAGCCTTTTGATGATTTGGAGTTATGTTTTAAATCCATTAATAGACAAATTCCTTTAGTCATGTGTGCATACCATCTTCGGTCAACGCCGCTTTTACCAAAACTTTTTAAAACAAAATGGTGCAACGTCAGACCTGATTGGAATGTTGGGGACAGTGGAGTACCCAAGGGGGGGCCTGATTTATTATGAAACAAACACTACTAAATATTATGATTTTAAAAAAGATGACGTTTGCGGCTCCAAAATTGGAACAATTATTAAGCGTGGCCAAGTTCTGGCATATTCAGGCACTGTGGGAGATAATCCGCATACAGGCTTCCGTTTTAAAGTTTATGATGAGAAGCCCAATCCGTTATTAGAAAAAGATAAAACATTCAATATTAATTTCCATTGGGTACAACCAAGTGTTTTTTTTGATTGGCAGTGCTTTGAGAAAAGTCAAAACTATGACTCTGAAATTTTGACATATCCATTTTACTGCCATCCGTTATTGTGATTTCATTGTTTGACGAGCTGAATGTGATAAAAAATCTATTTATTATTTTCAACCAATTTTGTAAACTCTCAAAGTCGCACCTTCTTCCATAACTACTACGTATGGAACTTACTGACTTCCACCCTCCCATCTGGTGAATAAGTTCTACAGGATGTTCTACAGCCCTCAGGCGGTCTCTAAAGGTATGCCCAAGGCTGGTTGTGCAGTCAGTCCATCAAAGTCCCTCATCAGCCATTTACCCAGCGCTGCTGATGCGCGATCTGACTTGCAAAAGATGTATCCCTTGCCAATACGCCCTGCGAGGACCTTTGGAACCCTTCTTCGGTACCTGTAGATCCCGTCCGCCTTGCGCCCGGTGTAAAGTGGTAGGTTTATAATCTCGGCTTCCTCGCGTTCGTCACCGAGATCTTCGCCGCCGTCCTACATGTCTGACCACCCGAAAATGACCACCGTGAGTTCCTTTTCGACCCTCGGTGAGTTCCTTTTTGGGGGTATAGGCCTTATTTCCCTGGCTTTAAAGGGACTTCAAATAATAACTTGGTACCCACGGCCAGAACAAACGTAAATAGAACCACGTTGTTTTCATGAGTTTTTTTTGGCTAAAACGTGGATCTGTGAGTGCCTTTTGCATGATTTGTGAGTTCCTTTTTTATGTAGTTGAAATGCCTACCCCATTCCTTGCGCTTTTCGATCCAGCTTGCGAATTTGGGGCCAAAACTATTCCACCAGGACAGAACGTATTCAAGGCGCACATCCACTCCACTTTCGTGCAACAGATCTTCTACATTTTTATTGAGATTAAAAATCTCATAAAAGTGATACTTTGAGCTGAATGATCTTAGTACTAGCCTTGAAATAGCGGAGTGGAAGTTGGTGAGGCGTAGTGGAATGCCTAATTGGTGAACCCTTTATAGGCAAAGCGGTCTATTCTGAAAGCGCTAAGTAGCATGATAAGAGAAAGGCTACTCAGAACTCGAAAGTTTGCGTAAACACAACTGCAAAGATCAGGGGCAGGTTGCAAAAGCCAAAGATAGATTTATAGCGGTAAGTCCCGTGAACGTGAAGAAAAATACTCTCACAGCTCGATAAGTATCATGTCTGTCATATCAATCATGTGTCCGACCTAAATTATAGTTATTCCTGGGTTTGCGGCGAAATGATTACATCTAAAGGATTTGTTATGGCCATCGTATCAATTAGCTTCTAAATCGAATCAAAAATAGCTACTTCGGACAGAGGGTTATTTCATTAAGATTTAAATAAACAGCCTTTAATCTGTTGGCAGTTTTTTAATCATAACAGGCCAAAATTTAAACAATCCAAACTGTAAACTTTTCATTACAGTATGTAACCTTGTTTAAAGTAAAGCTACACAACATTCTGCCCTCGTCTTTTGTCATCTTGACAAAGGCGTGTGACGACCAACCGAATTGGACCTCGAATTTGATCGCCACACTTATTGCAACACAAGTTGCGGGTTTAGACTAGGGCGAATCCTCCCAAAAATCAAATTCGCCTTATCTGCCCCGCTATGGAGAAAAAAATGAACAAATTTCAAAAAAGTGCCTTGAGTGCTTTTTGCTCGGGTATGTTGCTTGCAACTTCTCTAGCCGCAGACACCATAAAAGTTGGGGTGTTACACTCTTTATCCGGAACTTTGGCAATTTCTGAAACCACTTTGAAAGACACGGTTGAATTTCTTATAGAGGAACAAAACAAAAAGGGTGGAGTGCTGGGGAAACAATTACAGGCAGTTGTCGTTGATCCTGCGTCTGATTGGCCTTTGTTTGCTGAAAAAGCTAGAGAACTTTTAACAGTTGAAGAAGTCGATGTAATTTTTGGATGCTGGACCAGTGTTTCACGCAAATCAGTTTTGCCGGTAATTGAAGAAGTAAACGGGCTTCTATTTTACCCGGTTCAATACGAGGGTGAAGAAAGCTCTAAAAATGTATTTTACACCGGCGCGGCTCCAAACCAGCAGGCTATACCAGCCACAGACTACTTCTTGGATGAGTTAGGTGTAGAAAAATTCGCATTATTGGGTACTGACTACGTGTACCCGCGTACCACCAACAATATTTTGGAGAGCTACCTACAGCAAAAAGGTATCTCCGAAGCTGATATTTTTGTCAACTACACACCGTTTGGCCACTCTGACTGGTCCAAAATTGTATCTGACGTGGTTGCCCTAGGCGCCGATGGAAAAAAAGTTGGTGTGATATCAACTATCAATGGCGATGCTAACATTGGTTTTTATAAAGAACTTTCTGCAGCAGGAGTTTCTGCTGACGATATTCCAGTTGTCGCATTTTCTGTTGGGGAAGAAGAACTTTCCGGATTAGATACGTCTAATCTGGTTGGGCACCTAGCCGCGTGGAACTATTTTCAGTCAGCTGAAAGTGATATCAATGAAGAATGGGTTGCAGGATGGAAATCTAAGATGGGTGAAGGCAGGGTAACAAACGATCCAATGGAAGCACATTTCATTGGTTTCAACATGTGGGTGAACGCTGTTACTGCGGCAGGTACTACTGAAGTCGATTCAGTTCGGGCAGCAATGTACGGACAAGAATACCCGAACCTAACTGGCGGAACAGCTGTGATGTTACCTAACCACCATTTGGCAAAACCAGTTTTGATTGGAGAAATACTTGGAGATGGTCAATTTGACATCATTAGTCAGACCGCTGAGGTTCCCGGAGATGCTTGGACTGACTACCTGCCTGAGTCAGCAGTGTTAAAATCCGACTGGCAGGGACTTGGCTGTGGGATGTACAATACGCAGACCAACACGTGCGTGCAAATTAAGTCAAATTACTGATACTCGAGTTGGAGGGCTTTTGCCCTCCAGTTTGACGGCATTGGAAACAATATGCGCGTTTTTTATATAATTTTGTCCTTTGCGTTTCTCCTTTCTAATCAGTGCATCGCGCAGACAGGCTCAATTCAAGAGATCTTGCAGAATGAGCGTAGTTTAATTTTAAAAAGCTCCCGCAAAACGATAGGACCAGCAATTGACGCGATTTCAAGTAGTGGACTGCCCGAAGCAAAACAGGTTTTGTCTGCATGGAAAGAAAAAACATTATGGGTGCGAAAGGACGACGGGATTTTCTTCCGAGGAGTGAAAGTCGATAAAAAAACCTATGAATTATTTGATTTGGAAACAGATAAAAGTGTAGGACGGTACAAAAAATCTACATTAAAACAAATAAAGCCAAATAGCGGTATAAGAGCACTAATTTCTAACGCATTAGTCCAATTTCAGCTGTTAGATCCTGATCCAAAGGTTCGTTCGATAGCTTTGGAAGCAATTCAA
>CACPHA010000076.1 GCA_902633655.1 Paracoccaceae bacterium | reverse complement strand
GATGACAGAGATCAGCGGGTTTGGAATTTGTGTGCCACGCTTGTTCTAAACTATCATTATCGCATCGCAAATTCTGACGAGCTTCTGAAAATACCATGCAACGGGGGCGCAAGAGCACTTCGTATAGAGAATAGCATTAGTAGCCTGAAAGAAGGCAAGAAAGCCGACATTATAATCATTTAAGCAAACGAGCCTGATCAGTTCCAATATACGGTCCCCTTTTCACGGCTGCTAATATGACAACGGGCCAAAATGTTAGTTCCGTTATCAAAGATTGAAATATCATAATGTAAGATAGGATATTGCATCGATTGATTTTCAACTGGTAAAAGCCAATCTTGCTCAACGTCTTCCTATCATTATGAACCGATTGAAAAAGGTAATGGAACATTAAATCAGCAACTTTAGCTAGTCATTTAGGTTCTGAGTATCACATTGCTTAAGGTAAAGTTTTAAGGATTTTTCAAGCGCTGCTAAAATAAGTATTAATTTCACATCTTTGAGATACTGTTTCAATAACCCTCAAAATTTTTTTACAAAAGCCGTTTTTTGCGACCGGTCGCGAAAACGCGACCGAAACGCGACCGAGAGCTATTTTTTGTCCTTTTTTTCTGGCACTTATTGCACTCGGCGCCGATTTTATGCCGGCTGTTTTATTAATGTATTGCAATATGTTAGCAGCTGTAGTACACGTTGCTTGCTCTTAGAGCTATGGACATAAACGCGCTCGCAATAAGCGGATCGGACCAGGGGGCGGTACCCTGCGGCTCCACCACAAAACGGTCATTTGCCGGATATGGGGTCGAAATAGGATAGACGAACGTCTAAAAGGGTTAGCTTTGTTTCGGCGAGATACCACCGTATCGGTTCAAAAAGTACAATTGCAAATGACAATCGTGCTCCAATGGCAATGGCTGCGTAAGCAACCTGAGTTATTGAAACTTTAAGCCCTGATGCCGAGCTGCGTCAGGCGGGGTTCGCAGGCGCCTGGCAACAGAAGCCTGCACTAGCCAAGATTTATTGCCCTTTCGCTTTTTGCTTTCGTCAGTAAACTTGGTCAGAGATTCGCACATACAGTTATATCTTGCCTACCGCATGCATCCAGATGCTGGGTGAAATAGAGATAAAAGGAACTTTTGATGACAAGCGCATTGGACTACGGAAGTATTATGAATACTGCGATGCGTTTTTTCGTGCGTAAAGTCTTGGAAAAAGTAGTATCGGACGGATTGCCTGACAAACATCATTTCTTTATTAAGATAGATACCACACATTCAAAGCTTGAAATGGCATCTTGGCTTCGTGAAAAGTACCCCAGTGATATCACTATCGTGATGCAGCATTGGTTTGAAAATTTAAATGTGAAACAAAACGGTTTTGAAGTTACACTAAATTTTGGAGATGTACCCGAACCATTTTATATTCCGTATGATGCAATTCTAACATTTGTTGATCCTTCTGTAGAATTTGGTGTCAAATTTGAACAGATGAACTCCGAGAACGAAACCAACGAACTGACGGAAGCGCTTCAAAATATCACGGAGCCTTCTGAAAAAAAAGTTTCACTGCGTGATTCTAATACTACCAAATCTACAAATACCAAAGAGGTGGATGGAACCGAAGCAGAGATAGTACAACTTGATAGATTCAGAAAACCTTAATTTCTGTGATAACAAAAGACTTAAAGAAAAAATTCCACTTATGACATGGAGATACTAGAAACGCATTGGCACTATACATCTAAGGTCAAAATTCGTTAAAAAAAGAAACAAATAAGGTGGTGCATCGGCGTTTACATTAACGTAAGTAAACTGAGGGAGCCAATAATGTCACAAACCCGTACCGAATTAGATAGCTTTGGCCCGTTGGAGGTTCCTTCTGAAAAATACTGGGGCGCGCAGACCCAAAGATCTATTTTGAATTTTCCTATTGGTTGGGAGAAACAACCGGTGGCCATTATTCGGGCATTAGGCGTAGTTAAACAAGCCTGTGCCGAGGCAAATAAAGCCTCTGGAAGATTAAATAAAAAACTTGCAGATGCTATTATTAAAGCAGCCTCAGAAGTCGTTTCAGGTAAGTTTGACGATAATTTCCCTCTTGTCGTATGGCAAACAGGTTCAGGCACTCAATCAAACATGAACGCAAATGAGGTTATTGCCAACCGCGCCATCGAAATCCTGGGAGGCAAAATAGGCTCTAAAGACCCAGTGCATCCCAATGACCACTGCAACATGGGGCAGTCCTCTAATGATACTTTTCCAACGGCTATGCATATCTCAACAGCAATGGCAGCCCGTGACGTGCTAATACCAGGGCTGGAAAAGCTTGAGTTTGCACTGTTTCGTAAAATACAAACTTTTGAAGGAATAATTAAGATCGGTCGTACTCATACCCAAGACGCAACACCAATTTTACTTTCTCAAGAGTTTTCAGGTTATCATCATCAAGTGTGTATGGGCCTAAAACGTGTTAAAAGGTCGCTTCAAGATATTTATGAACTGGCCCAAGGCGGAACTGCCGTTGGAACTGGATTGAATACGTCACGGGGATGGGATACTGAGGTTGCTGCTAATATCGCTCGTATAACCTCCCTTCCCTTTACCACAGCTCCGAATAAATTCGAAGCGTTGGCAGCCCATGATGCTATGGTTGAATTTTCAGGTAGCCTTAAAACTGCAGCAGCCAGTCTTTTTAAAATTGCGAATGACATAAGGCTTTTGGGATCTGGACCAAGATGCGGTTTAGGAGAATTGATTCTGCCTGAAAATGAACCTGGAAGTTCAATTATGCCAGGCAAAGTCAATCCAACGCAATGCGAAGCAATTACGCAAGTTTGCGCTCAAGTGATGGGTAACGATGTTGCTGTTGGTTTTGCCGGTAGTCAAGGGCATTTTGAACTAAATGTATACAAACCGATGATTGCATATAATGTATTGCAATCAATGCAACTTTTGGGCGATTCCTGCTCTACATTTGCCGACAATCTTATTAATGGACTGCGGCCAGACATCGATCGTATTGATAAGCTCATGCGTGAAAGCTTGATGCTTGTCACGGCACTTGCCCCTAAAATTGGATATGACAACGCAACAAAGGTTGCTAAAATGGCGCATAAAAATGGAACCACTTTGAAAGAAGAAGCTGTCGCAATGGGTTTAGTGAGTGAGGAAACTTTCGATGAAGTAGTGAGACCTGAGAAAATGGTGGGGCCAAAATATGAGTAAAATAATAGCAATAGTAGATAACCTCTATGAGCAAAAAGCACGACAAAGCCAAAAATACAACTTCGCAAAAATTTCAGTTAACTTTAGTCATACAAAAGTGAATCGGACCTCAGCTGCTGAGAAAGATTTAAAAAAGAGAGTTTTTTTGGTTACTTGCAAGACTTACAGATGAGCTTGCGTCCGAAAAAAAGATCCCTTACTTTGAATGGTCATCAGACAAGCGTTTCTTTAGAAGAAAGATTCTGGAAGGAATTCTGCCGTATAGCATCCGTAAAAAAAATCCCAATCAACACGTTAGCATCAGATATAGATTCTTCGCGGGAATTAGACTCTGGCCTAGCTAGCGCAATCCGTGATTTTGTTTTGCGCTACTACATGTCCAAGGATTGATTTTGACATTTATAATTAATTTAAAGATTAGCGCTCGAAGTAGTCCGATTAGTAGTGAACGAGCAATATTCAACCGAAATCCGCGAGAGCCGGAAAGTTATCCAAAATCCAAAAAGAAAAATCCTCAAATCCACCTGTAAGAAGCATTAGACCGATAGTCCAAAGTAATAATCCCATTAAACTTTCAATAACGCTCATTCGATTTTTCAACCAATTGACTGTTCCTGACAAACGATTAAGAAATAAAGCTACAATTAAAAATGGCAAACCTAATCCGAGAGCGTATATTCCAAGAAGGAATGTGCCCTGTGAGACTGATCCTTCTGACGCAGCGAGGGTTAAAATGGCGGCTAGCTGTGGCCCTATGCAAGGCGTCCAACCGAAAGCAAAAGCAAGCCCAAGCACATACGCCCCGAAGGCTGATCCATTTTGACTGGTTGCTCCAAATCTGGCTTCATGATCAAGAAATCCTAAACGAAATATCCGAAGAAAATGGAGACCAAATAGCATAACTACCAATCCAGCGATCAATTTGAAACTATCCTGATAGAATAAAAGTGTCTTGCCGATTGTTGACGCTGTAAAACCTAATATCAAGAATACTGTCGAAAGCCCCATTACAAAAAAGACCGCAGCAAAAAAGACCGTTTTCGAAT
This sequence comes from Paracoccaceae bacterium, assembly GCA_902633655.1. Taxonomy (GTDB): domain Bacteria; phylum Pseudomonadota; class Alphaproteobacteria; order Rhodobacterales; family Rhodobacteraceae; genus LFER01. Next base: position 6,029 of record CACPHA010000076.1, on the reverse strand, counting down.
TTTCTTTTTCTGTCGCCTCAGTAAGAGTTATTCCACTCATGTAAGCTAAATATGGTGGTACAATCGGTAGTACACATGGGCTCAAAAATGAAATTATACCTGCTAAAAAAGCAATTATAAGCGCTGGAAACATGGCCGCGTCTAATATGTCAACTCCAAACATATACTTACCTTTAAATAATAAACTACAAATGGATACATGGTTTTTAGTTCTTAAATCTGTCTGGACAAGTAGACAACAACTACTTACCTCAAGAGCATGTCACATGACCTTGATACCCGCGGTTTGCTTTGCCCGTTACCTGTACTAAAAACTCGAAAGAGATTGAAACCACTTAAATCTGGTGAAATTTTATCCGTTTTAACCGATGACCCCGCAGCAATAGTCGACTTCCCGCATTATTGCAGTGAAAGCGGCAACGTGTTAATTGACATAAAAACGCTTGAGGATGGCAGCGCTCGTTTTCTTGTTAAGAAATCATAAGAATGACTAAGTGTTGTTCTCGCCGCGAGACCACCAACCTCTTCGTCGAGGCTTTCGCGCACTCTCTGCAACATCTTCATTTAGTCCTTTTTGATTTTCGGGTGGTGTTATAATATCACTTGCTTGGACATTTTCTTCTTTCAGATTTGCCAGGTCTACTGTTTCGCCAGAATCTTTGATTTCAAAATCACTAACAGGTTTTGAAATCAACTTTTCCGATTTAGTCTTTGATATTACCCGTTTTTTTGAAACCTTTTTTGGCTTTTTTTCATTAGAAGTTTCTGGTAAATCTGCAACGGATTTAAATTCCGACGATACATCATTAGTTTCTTTGGAAACTGAAGTTGCAGTACTACCATTCTCAGTTGTTAGTTCTTTCGTTTTTTTAGTTATGCGTGTCCGACGTGGGCGGGCCGGTTTTTTGGCTGGTTCTTGTAATGAATCTATTCCATCAGTGATCTCGAAAGGAGGAACTGCATCTTGAGATTTTGACATGTTTTCATTTAAATCGGAAGATTTTTTTTCCTGCGCCTCAGGTTGATCTAGTGATTGATGAAGTGGTAAACTTTCGGAGTTGGTCCCCATGCTGGCCTCTTCGCTAACCTCACTTTTTGAACGGCGGCGGCGGCGGCGGCGGCGGCGTTTTTTAGGACGCGCCTCATCTATCTCAGGGTGTTCATGGCTCAGAAGCTCCTCGTTTTGTTCCTCTGGATCCTTAGACATAGAAGATTCGTCGCGCAACATAGCGTCCACGGAAACAACTTTTTCCTTAGGTTCAGGAACAAAACGACTGACCGGTTTAAATTTCTCAATCTCATATTCTGGCGTAACAAGAGTTATAACACTTTCAACTCTTACTGAAAGCCCATATCGCTTCTCGATTTGAATGATATGTTCCCGTTTTTGGTTTATTAAAAAGTTTGCTACAGGCACAGGACACTTAACTAGAACTTCACCTGATCGCTGTCGGACGCCTTCCTCCTCAATTTGTCGCAAAATGGCTAGAGCAAGGCTATCCTCAGATCTTATCAACCCCGTGCCATGGCAGTGCTTGCAGGCCTCTGTGGTTGCTTCTAGCATGCCAGGGCGAAGGCGTTGACGGCTCATTTCCATCAAACCAAAACCCGAAATGCGTCCGATTTGGATTCGCGCTCGATCAGTCTTCAACCGATCCTTCATTCGTTTTTCGACTGCACTATTATTTCTACGTTCATCCATATCGATAAAATCGATAACTATTAATCCAGCCAAATCACGCAAGCGAAGTTGCCGCGCTACTTCATCAGCAGCCTCAAGATTGGTTTTAAGTGCAGTTTCCTCAATAGAACCCTCTTTCGTTGCACGGCCAGAGTTAACGTCCACAGCAACCAATGCCTCAGTAACCCCAATCACAATGTATCCACCCGATTTCAGCTGAACGACCGGGCTAAACATCGAGCCTAGATAGCTCTCGACTTGATACCTAGCAAAAAGTGGTAACGCATCTTGGTAGCTCTGAACATTTTTTGCGTGCGATGGCATTATCATTTTCATGAAATCTTTTGCAATACGATACCCCCTATCACCTTCAACAAGGACCTCATCGATTTCACGGTTGTAAAGATCACGTATCGACCGCTTTATTAGATCGCCCTCTTCATAAATTTTAGATGGAGCAACCGAATTTAGAGTCAGTTCGCGAATTTGTTCCCATAGTCTTTGCAAGTATTCATAGTCTCTTTTTACTTCTATCTTTGTTCTTTTCGCACCCGCAGTACGTATAATTAAGCCAGCACCTTGTGGAACATCGATAGCGCCAGCAATTTCCTTAAGCTTTTTACGGTCTGCAGCATTCGTAATTTTACGGCTAATTCCTCCACCACGGGCGGTGTTAGGCATCAAAACACAATATCTTCCAGCTAAGGATAAATAAGTTGTTAGTGCCGCTCCCTTGTTACCTCTTTCTTCTTTGACAACTTGTACCAAAAGAATTTGGCGTATTTTAATAACTTCTTGAATCTTATAACGACGAGGTTGTGCCTTGTGAGCTGGACGAAGTTCAAATTCATCATCTAGTTCTGCAACATTTTCGATGTTATTGTCTTTCAGCGCTGCATCATTAGTTCTAATCTCAATCTCTCCGCAGGTAGCTTCATCTTCGGAAATCTCATGGTCATACTGGGAAGAATCTTCCCAAACCTCTTGTCCTTTACCTTCTACTGATTCTGAGGAACTCTGACTGGTTCCTGTACTTTCAATTGATGTGTTTTGTTTATCTTCAATTTCGCCGATACTGGCCGTTTCCGCGGCCTGATCCCCCCAGGCGGCGTTTGTTTTTTTATCATCGAGATCTATCGTCTCCATACCCGTTGTAAAAGAAGTTGTAAGATCTTTCTTCTGAACAGCATCTTCGGACATTGCAGATTGTGCACGAACGCGTTTTGCGGAAGACCGGCGTTTGGATTTTGGCTCTGCTTCTTTATTTTCTAATTCTCTTTGAGCTTCAGCATACGCGTTCTCTTCGGCCAATAATGCTTCGCGGTCAGCTATTGGGATTTGATAATAATCCGGGTGAATTTCTGAGAAGGCTAAAAACCCATGACGGTTTCCACCATATTCCACAAATGCAGCCTGAAGCGATGGCTCTACTCGTGTTACTTTTGCAAGATATATATTTCCAGCGAGTTGACGTTTATTTTCAGACTCGAAGTCAAATTCTTCAACTTTGTTTCCATCCACCACAACCACACGGGTTTCCTCTGCGTGGGTGGCGTCGATAAGCATTTTCTTAGCCATATTATCCAATTGCAAGTGTAATTGAGACTAAGTATCGAAAAGATCTTCTCAAATACAATTGTTTTCACTTTGGCGACAAACAATTCAAACCTCTCGTTGTGCTTAATGCACGAAGGTGGTCGACATCTCATAAATTCGAGGTTCATCGCATTTCTCTCCAGCGGAAAAACCAATTAGGCTCATATCCCGCCAATTAATTTTCTTTCTCACTCTAGTGGAAAGAACCCTTTGGCCATTTTTGGCCTAATAAGTGTGGCTTTCAGGTGCCGAGATTAAAGCAGATGCGGCCCTGACCACAACAAAACTGTATGGACTAAGTCAAATGACCATTCCTGAACACCTGTATGACTTGAATTACGAAAAACGACAATGGCAATTCGTATTCATTTTTGCAAATGTTGGCGAAAGTTAGCTTATCTCCTCGAGCCTTTTAAAGAGACTGGACGTATCCCACCGGCCACCACCGATATTTTGAATATCTTTATAAAATTGGTCCACAAGTGCGGTAACCGGCATCGCGGCGCCTACTTCATCCCCTGCTGCAAGACAAATTGCAAGATCTTTTCGCATCCAATCAACTGCAAATCCGTGATCAAAACTATCGTCCAACATGGTTTCGTAGCGGTTTTTCATTTGCCAGCTTCCCGCAGCGCCTTGAGAAATCACCTCAACTACGGCGTGACCATCAAGCCCTGCTTTTTTGGCAAAGTGAATGGCCTCTGATAAACCCTGCAATAATCCTGCAATGGCAATTTGATTGCACATTTTTGTTTTCTGACCTGCGCCTGAACTCCCAATCCGCCGACAGATACGCGCATAAATATTCATTATAGGTTCAGCTTTTTCATAAGCCTCTAGATCTCCACCGCACATGATTGATAGAACTGCATTCTCTGCACCTGCTTGACCGCCAGAAATCGGGGCATCGACAAAACTAATTTTGGCATTGGAAGCTAACGCATAGAGTTCAGCCGTAACTCTAGCCGACACTGTAGTATGATCGATGTAAAGCGCTCCTTCCTGCATTGAACTGAATGCTCCATGATTTCCTAAAACGATGGAACGCAAATCTTCATCATTACCAACGCAACTAATTACAAATTCTGCATCAGCTGCAGCTTCTCTAGGCGTGTGCGCCATCCTTCCACCAAACTTTGATATCCAATTTTCGGCTTTTCTAGTTGTGCGATTATACACCGTGACATCATGCCCCCCCTTTTGAAGATGCCCTGCCATGGGAAAACCCATGACGCCTAATCCCAGAAATGTTACTCTAGCCATACTAAATCCTCAGAATGTGATTAACGATCTTGTTCATTTTTCCTAAACCATGCACAGCAGAAAAAGCAAAAGGAAAGCACATTAAATGACAATTTTGTTTCGCTGGATATTCCGGCTAGCAGTTTTACTAATAGTATTGAGCCTTGCGGCCTTCACTCTTGGCTATTATTTGGCAGCGCAGTCTTTGCCAGAATACGAAAAAGAAATAGAATTACCTGGGCTTAAGGCAGAACTCGAAATAATTCGTGATACGTATAATGTGCCACATTTATTTGGAAAAAACGATCATGATATTTTTTTTGGACTTGGTTACGCTCATGCTCAGGATAGATTATGGCAAATGACAGTTTTACGCCGTACTGCACAAGGCCGCCTTGCGGAAGTTTTTGGCATAGCAAGATTCAACAACGACCAGTTTTATCGACGGCTTGATCTATATGGGGCGGCACGGAAGTCATTTGACCACTTTTCTGATGACGCCAAGATTCTCGTTGAAGCTTATGCCAAGGGTGTTAATGCACGAATAACTGAAGTAAATCGCAGTGCTCTAGGACGAGGAGCACCAGAAATGTTTCTTTTTAATGCTCCTTTCTCTGTCTGGACGCCCATCGACTCTATTGCAATCTTAAAGATGTTTGGAGTGCAATGGTCAGAACATCTGGCAACAGAAATTCTTTATGCGCGTCTACTCCTCACCTTGAAAGATGCCACGCGAGTAAGCGATCTAATGCCCGATGTTCCTGGAACGGGGAATCTTTCCATCATGAATAAAACAAACATAGGAGAAGGTCAAAAAAATCTATCTGGCTATGCAAAAATTTTTGAAAATCAGTATTTTGACGCTCTAAGTGAGGTTGGCTTTGCTGGAGCTTCTAACGCTTTTGCGGCGGGAAAGTCGCGAACTTTTGGTGGAGGACCACTGCTCGCTAATGATCCACATGTTCCTTTAACAGCGCCCTCACTATGGTATTTAGCGCGTTTAGAACTTCAATCAGGCGGTGTCATTGGCGCAAGTATTCCTGGATTGCCATTGCTATTATCTGGGCGCAGTGATAAATTAGGGTGGGCTGTTACTTCATCTTATATTGACGACCAGGACGTCTTCGTTGAACAAATTCATCCATCCCGCCATGATTTCTATAAGGCTATCGATGGGTATAAAAAATTTGAAAACCGCCCTTCAATTATTCGAATTCTAAATCAAAAACCTATAACGATTATGCTAAGGTGGAGCGATAATGGGCCAATCCTTTCCCCCCAACAATATAATATTCATGAAATAACACCCACAAAACATGTCATGGCACTAAGTTCAACTGCTCTCCGAACCGATGATAGGTCCTTAGAAAGTTTTTTAAGTATAATGAGTAATCATACCGTAGAAAATGTGGAGTTGTTAATGGCAGATTTCCAAACACCGTCACTAACTCTTACTCTTGTCGATGCAAACGATATCTCTATCAATGCTATCGGCTTACGTCCAGCACGC
>CACPHA010000075.1 GCA_902633655.1 Paracoccaceae bacterium | reverse complement strand
AGCCGCTCTCGCCCGTCAAACGACTGTAAATAACATCGGCCACTTTATGGCCCATCCGGCGCCAACCATTAACCGTTCCAACAAATTTTAGACCTTCGCCTAATTCCTCATTAGCAAAGACATCATAAATTCTAAATTTCACAGTCATTTCACCATTCCTCGAGACGCCAACCGCTCCAATTATCAGAACTTGAGCATTGATCGCTTTCCAGTCGGCGAAAGCAACCGGCGAAGAAAAGCTAGTCACATTAGATATGAAAGCTTGCAATGGAATTTTACGGAACAAGCCGGTGCCGGTGAGATCCTGCGAAACAAGATCAGATATTTTTTTTACGTAGTTATGGCCTCCATCGTTCTCGGCAATAAAGGTTGGCGCGGCAAACGGCAGCGGTTCAATAACTCCTTCTGTGATCTTAATCCGTAATGGCTCGGCTGCGTTTACGCCATAACCGACGAATATAAAAATAAGCAACAGTAATCTAAACATCATCGTTTTCTCATTTCCTCTGGATCAAATTCTAGTTCAAGAATCTTCCAACCGTCAAATGTCTCTTCTGGCAAAGCGAATGCTCCCTTTAATGAAGCTCGCTTAACAGCGGTTTTTGCTGCTCTCAGCGCTCTTCGGACGGCTTTATCATTACCGCCTTCACTGCTGATAAGTTTAATACTTTCCTCCTTCACCTTGCCATTTTTGTTAAATTCTAAGCGCAAAGTTAACTTAACATTAGATGCGGGCGAGCCTGGATCCACAATCCAGTATGGTTTAATTGCACTTTTGACAGTAGCTCGAACTATACTTTCTTGCTGAGGTGTTAGCTCAGAAACTAAATTTTGTTCAGCCATATTTGAAATAGCATCTCTCACTTGAGCGTTAATAATACTCTGAGCCTCATTCGTTTCGAATGCAGCGCTGGATTTATCATTTTGGACCATAGCGAGGTCCGATTCTGGCCGCGCTTTTGGTCTCAAAGAGGTATCGGGGGCTCCCATTTCCTCTTTCTTTGCCTTCTCATCGTCTTTCACCTCAGACCGGTTTAGTTCTGGTTCTGTTTCCTGCAGGTCCAACGAAAGCAGTGGCATCTCGGGTACTTCACTACGAGCCTGTGGTCGCAGCGCTATTTCATCGGACATCGGTAGTTCTTCAGAAATTTCAGGTGTAATCTGTGTAGCCGTTTCAGGTTCTGCTTTTTCGTTAATTTCAATTTCTCGATGCTCTTTTAGATCTTCAGATCGATCATCTTTATCATTTGGCAGTACCGTATCTTGCATTTGTTCATCAATACTCAGTTCAGACAGTAAGGGCGCAACGGCAATAGGTGCGATCCGGTCCGCTTTATGGGGCGAAACAAAAATCTTTGGAGACTTTAAAAGCGCGAAAATATTTTCAGAAGGTGTTGTAAGTATTGGTAGGTCTTCTGTTATTTGCGGAGTAGTAATAGCAATTGGTTCTGGCTTCAGGGGTCGGGTTTCCGGCGCTTCTGATTCAATTACTTGCATCAATACGGACGTCCTAATTAAGGGTTGCTCTTCTTTCGGTAACACTGGTAAAGTTTCTAGCATCGCTTGATTTTTCTCAATTTTCTCAGCATTTACATTTACCTCAGGTGGTACATTAGACATAACCATAGCGGAGTATTCTGAGGGGCTTATAATTGCAACATTAACTGCCGTAATTGGCGCCGAAGCAGGTGGTGCGAACCATGCCCCGAACAAAACCCAAGACAGAATGGCCGCGTGCACAGAAGCAGATATGTAATGGCCGATGTGCACGTTGTAAATTCACGGATCAGAAGGGACGATATCAGGTCCACCAACGTCAGTCACCAAGGCAATGTTAGCAAAACCACCCGTATTTAGCGCCCCCATCACTTGAACGACACGCTCATATGAAATACTTCCATCAGCCCTTAGAAAAACCCTGTCGCTGCGGCGCTCCTCAGCTATCGCTTTTAGTTTTGCTAGTAACTGCTCGGGAGATACCTCGGTTTTCTGAATGAGGATTTTACCATCTGATGTTACTGTAACCGTCAACGGCTCCTCTTGTTCCATCGGGAGAGTATTGGCAGACGTTTTTGGTAACTCAACAGGTACGCCAACAGTCAACATCGGTGCTGCAACCATAAATACTATTAATAAAACTAGCATAACATCTACAAACGGCGTAACGTTGATCTCCGCCATTGGTCGATTACGACGCCTTTGACTACGGCGCGAAACCTTTGGATCATCAAGTAAGTTCGCGCCCATCTTAACTATCCAATTGCCGGCTCAAAATAGTTGAAAATTCATCAGCAAAACTTTCGTATCCTGCGATTATACGCTCACTGTCACTAAGAAGTTTATTGTAAAAAACTACCGCAGGGATCGCTGCTAATAATCCAAGCCCCGTTGCCAAAAGAGCTTCGGCTATTCCCGGAGCAACCACAGCGAGGTTGGTGTTTTGCTGGGCAGCAATCTCAATGAACGCATTCATAATGCCCCAGACGGTCCCAAAAAGGCCGATAAATGGAGCCGTCGAACCAACAGTTGCTAAAACTGAGAGCCCGGCCTGCAATGACTCAGCCTCGCGGATAACGGCAACGTTCATGGATCGCTCGATACGCGACTGTACACCTGCAATAAGGCCTCCATCTGATCGATGGCTTCGGTCCCACTCTACCATGCCAGCCGCAAAAATTCTTTCAGAGCGCCCTTTCGGCTCAATTCCAATCTTTTCAAACAGCTCATCCAAAGGCTGCCCCGACCAAAAAGCGCGGTCGAAGCGATTTGCTTCCCTTCTGACGCGTCTATAAACAACTGTCCGTTGTATTATGATTGACCATGCCCAAAAAGACGCGGCAATCAGAACCAAAATAACTAACTTAACTGTAATTGTTGCGCGCATAAAAAGCGACCAGAACGAAAAATCTATTTCACCTGCAATCGCCAGTGCCTCTGTTTCCATGCCCTCTGCCCTTCGCCTAGTTGGTCAGCTAACCTACTTCTGGTTAACGAGTATCGCAGTTTACGATTAAAACCAAGCACTCTAACATCCTATACCGTGCCTAAACTCATCTTGCAGTAGGCTGGAGAACTAGGAAGCGAATTTCCGCCGGAAGTCGGGTGGGTTTTCCGTTCTGTGTAAGAGCCACGAGCGTCACGCGTGCACTGAACAAAAGCTCTTTATCCCGAAAAACATCCTGTTTCAAAATGAGTCGCGCAACAGTTTTTTTTTCTAAAACAGTAGCTATCTCGAGAACATCATCAAACTTTGCTGGCGTCAAATAATGCGCTTCAAGGTGACGAACAGCGAAGACCGTATTTCTGTTTGTCTTAAGATCTCTTTGATCAATTCCAAGGTTACGAATCCATTCACTGCGTGCACGCTCTATGAATTTTAGATAGTTAGCATAGTACACGATCCCACCAAAATCCGTATCTTCGTAATAGACGCGCATGGAAAACTGCCACGTCATTTCATAAAACCGCCCTTTGTTTGTTCATTCTTGCAAAGAGCCTAAGCACATGCGAAACACAATCAGAGTACGCAGGTAGCTCCGGCGCACAAGCTGCTTTTATAAGGTCGGCGACTTCGGGGCGCAAAATAGTTTGCCCATTGCCCAGAACAGCAAGGGGAGATTGTGACTGAAATGCGCGGTCTGACCATAGTAAAATCGACTGGACTACCTGTGAAAGGCATAGGGTACTTGCTGGCACTGCGTTCAAATTTTCATCCATCTGCAAAAATACAAAACAGGCTTTGATGCCCCCTTGATTATCAAAACGAAATAGTCGGTATTGATTAGCCTTTTTATTTTCAAGAGTGTAGGTCAAGGTGTCACGATCGGGTATGATCTGATCACGGTTTGGCACAGCTCTCAACTCTTGCCACTCCTTAAAAAAAAGAACATCAGATTGCTTCCAATCTCAGGGTCTGTGTCAGTCATCGCATGGTTTGCTAGGCCTAAAACTACTTCTACAGCTTCTTTAAGCACTAGCAAACTATTATCCTCAATACCAAACCCAACGGTAGCAATAGGCCTTCCCCAGCGCGCAAAGGCGAACTGTCCATTTTTGCGCATGAAATGATCTTTTATGAGCTCTGGTGACATGACGTATATATTTTTTCTAATTTATTTAACAAAATATCTTAACAAGATTTTGATAATCATGAAAGGCTTCAACTGGGTTGAAATCTGATGTCGATGTGGCTTCGACTTTACCCCTACTGCTAAAGTTTTAATAAAAGATGCCGTATTGCACAGAGCCCGCCCGGATGGAACTTGCTTCCGGCAATGCTGTTTCCCCAGATCCGGATGACTGGATCAAACCGGGCGGAGCACATCTATTGATCGAGCCTCGCTCAAAAAAGTGGACTTTGCCCTTTTGGCGCCGTCAGTCCTATATGATCCCACCCACGCTTTGCAAGCATGCGTCCTCGCGGAGTACGTTGCACGAGACCCTGTTGAAGTAAATATGGTTCAATTACATCCTCAAGAGCATCACGACTTTCCGACAGTGCCGCGCCAAGGGTTTCAATTCCGACCGGCCCACCTGAGTAATGTTCTGCAATTAACTTCAGATAACGTCTATCTGCTCCGTCAAGGCCCAGTCTATCGACACCCAACCGCGTCAACGCGTGATCTGCAAGATCACGCGACACACTTCCGTCACCATCTACCACCGCGAAATCAACAACACGCCTCAGAAGTCTACCTGCGATGCGGGGCGTTCCACGGGCACGTTGAGCAATTTCTCTTGCTCCGCCCTCATCCGCTGGGGCTCCAAGTTTGCGTGCATTGCGCATAATAATTTGAAAAAGCTCGTCTTCGGTATAAAATTGTAAACGGATCGGAATACCAAATCGGTCACGCAGGGGTGTTGTTAAAAGCCCCAATCGAGTAGTCGCCCCAACCAGGGTAAAAGGCTGTAGCTCTATCCTGACAGTACGTGCTGCCGGCCCGTCACCTATTACCAAATCAAGTTCAAAATCTTCCATCGCGGGATAAAGAATTTCTTCAACCACAGGATTTAGGCGATGAATTTCATCAATAAATAGCACATCGCATGTTTCAAGATTAGTTAGAATTGCAGCAAGATCACCTGCTTTGGCAAGAACCGGACCAGATGTCATCCGAAAATTTACCCCAAGCTCACGGCTGATGATCTGGGCCAATGTTGTTTTTCCAAGACCAGGTGGACCATAAAAGAGCGTATGGTCCATCGCTTCCGCCCTTTTTCGCGCCGATTGGATAAAAACTTTTAGGTTTGATCTTGCTTCTATTTGTCCTGTAAAATCGTCAAGCAGCTGTGGCCGCAACGCCCTGTCGGAGTCCTCAGCCATAGTATCAGAGCGAAGTAGTGGATCTGGATCGAGCATGCATTAGCCTTTCGGTGCCAAAATCTTCAGCGCTGAGCGGATCAACATATTCGTATCTGCGCCTTGATCCTGTGCCATTGCTTCTGCAATGGCGGTGGCTGCTTCTGATGGAAGATAACCAAGGTTTGACAAGGCAGACATTGCATCTGCCTGAGCGAAGGAAGTGTCCGATGTATTCGTTACGGTAGTTGAAACTGCAACACGCGGGCTGGCTCCGATACCGTCAGAAGCATTCGCAACCGATGGCGTTCCCATTGCCATGACACTTGGAGCCTTGTCCTTTAATTCGTTAACGACACGTTGGGCTGTTTTAGGACCAAGTCCTTTTGCAGCTTTGACAGCGTTCCAGTCACCAAGCGCGATGGCACGAGTTATGCCGTCTGGCCCAAGCGTGCCCAAAATAGCCATCGATGCTTTTGCACCAACCCCTTGAACAGACATCAAGAGACGATGCCACTCTTTTTCAGCAAGTGACAGAAACCCAAAAAGCTGGAGGATATCTTCCCGGACGACTAATTCTGTATAAAGTGCCACCACCTCTCCACAACCCGGAAGTCCAGACAATGTTCGCTCAGAGCAGTAAACAATATAGCCAACTCCGCACACATCCAATATAATATGATCTTGTCCGCTATATTCTAAGCGCCCAGTTAGCCTACCAATCATTGGACTGCCCTTGATAGTGCCGCTTCCAGCGCTGTTTTGGCTCCACCGCAATGGGCATGACATAGAGCAATGGCAAGTGCATCTGCTGCATCTGCTCCTACAATCTTGGCGCCGGGAAGCTGCAGTCTCACCATATGATCTACTTGTACTTTATCCGCATGTCCTACCCCAACAACAGTTTTTTTGACCGTATTTGGGGCATATTCTGAAACCCCGAGTCCTGCCTGCGCTGGCACAAGAAGCGCCACTGCGCGGGCTTGACCAAGCTTCAATGTAGCCACAGCATCTTTGTTCACAAAAGTTTGCTCGACCGCAGCTACACTAGGTTGCAATAACTCAACCACTTCAAAAAGTTGTTGGTACAAAGACAACAGTCGTTGCGCTAGACCCGAACCCTTAGAACGACAAGTGCCGTTTGCAACATGCGAAATGCGGCTACCTGCTACGTCAATTACCCCCCAGCCCATATTTCGTAAACCTGGATCAATGCCCAAAACTCGCATTGTATTTACCCTGACAATTGTTTTTCCTTTCCTAGCACGAAACGTGAACAAAAGCCAATGCGAAAAAGTTATTTTCTGAATGGGTCGGAACCGCTTCTTTGCAGGACTGGCGATCCACAACTACCCCATAAAAGAAAAAGTAAATCACCACCAAGTTCACTGATTTCTTTGTAATAGAAAATTAGTACAACCTTTTTCATCTCTAACACCATTGTGGTAAGACTAACATGGCCCCGTTAGAACTCGGAGCGGCACCTTCCGTTTCCAATTCTTAGAACTTTAAAGGGTCATATAGGATATATTTAGACCCCCTGCGTTTAGAAGCGATATATCTCCATAAGTTTCTGGAGCGTTTGAAAAATAACTGTGTACTTTTTATGACTTTTTTAACGTCAATATACTCCATTCTCCAATATCTTCTCGCACGTAAAGATACAGACCTTGTGAAGAATAACTACAAATGACCTCTTCCGCCTGTTCAATTAAAATACCAGAAAGAATTGCATAGCCGCCCACTGCCATATGATAGTTGATTTTGGGTGCCAGCTCAATCAATGGCGATTTTAGAATGTTAGCAAAGACAAGATCAAATAGACCATCGCTTTGTAGTTTAGGATGATCGAAGCCTGTAGCTTCAATACAGAAAACTTTGTCGGACAGAGCATTGGCATCAACGTTTGTCTTGGCTACCTCAACAGCCACAGCATCAATATCGCTGGCGATGACGAAGTGCGGCCATAAAGAAGCTGCTGCCATCGCCAAAATGGCCGTTCCACAGCCAATGTCGGCAGTTCTCTGGCTAACAAACCCCTCTGCCACCAAAAAATCAAGCGCTTTAAGACAGCCAACAGTTGTGTCATGATGCCCCGTTCCAAATGCCATGGCCGCTTCAACCAACAAAGAAATACCTTTTTTAGGAATTTTATCTTTGTCATGGTTACCGTAAATGAAAAATTGACCTGCCAAAACAGGCTTAAGCTCACGACGAACTTCAGCAACCCAATCTGTTTCCGGTAGTTCTGAGAGCACGAAGGGATTTGCACCAAATGCTGCAGCAAGAATCGTCATCCCGACTTCATCGGGCGGCTTAGTGAAATAACCTCCAACTTCCCAGTTTCCTGATCCGTCTTCTATTTCAAAAACACCTACGCCAGCTGGTTCAGGCATTAACTTTTCCATAGCATTGCCTAGGCCTTCAGCGGAATCACGCGCCTGTAATGTGGTAAAAGCGGTGAAAGTTGGCATCAATTCTCCATAATTAACTTATTGTGGTTCGTGCTTGAACTTGTGTTAGCTGATTTGGCTTTTTCAAAACGAATACCAATCCCCAAATTGTGGCTAAGACACCGATCATAAAAGCGACTACCGCTTGAGAATAAATAACGCCTGGCGCTCCGTATAGTGCTGCAAACCACATGGCAAGTGGTAGGCTTACTAGACCTTCGCGCACCCAGTTAAGAATGGTTGAATATATTGGTCGCCCAAGATTATTGAAGGCCGCATTAGCAACAAACATCATGCCAGTAAAAGTAAATGCGGCTGCACCAACGTGCGTAAAGGCCCTGAGTATTTCGGCACCCTCCATATCAAGTCTAAAGCTTTGTGCGATAAAATCACTTAATATCAAGAGAACCACCCAAATACCTGTGGGATAAATTATACAAAATATAAGCGCATCGCGATAAGTGCTATTAAGACGATCAAACTTGCTCGCTCCAAAATTCTGGCCTAAAATTCCGCCTACCGCGCCAGAGAGAGAAAAGATGCCACCAAAGGCGAGAACCGTCAGACGATTTACAACTGCCCATGCAGCCACTGCGCTGTCGCCAAAACCAGATATAACCATTGTCAGCAGGTAACTTCCAAAAGGTGTTGCAAGTTGAGTAAGAATAGTCGGACCAGCTATCACTGAAAACGGCTTGGCGGTTTTTTTTATGTGTCCAAGGGAGGGGCGAGCAATAAGATCATGTTTCGTAATCACAAATTTAAGGGCAATAATTGCCATTGAAATCCTTGAGAGCCAAAATGCTAACGCTGCGCCATCTAGCCCCATATTCAATGTTACGATGAAAATTGGATCGATGATCATTGCGACAATTCCTGGTCCCATCGTGACCAACATAGCATGGAAAGCAGCCCCTTCCGCGCGCAAGGTAGCACTACCCATCATACCGATAGCCATAATGGGAAGGGAAGGAAGCGTGAGTAGAAGGTAGCGCACTGCCAGATCGGCTGTTTCTCCAACCGCACCCATCATAGCGACCAGTTCATAGCAATTAAAAACCAATACCACCGCAACTATGGACAGCATCAGCGCAGATATAACTATGGATGAACTTGCAAGATGCCTTGCTTCAGGGCGTTGTCCTTGACCAATTGCCCGTGATACAAGTGCCGTTGTGGCGATCATCAAGCCAATAGCGAACGAAATTGAAAAATATTGCAACGCGAAAGCAAACCCGATTGCCGCTACTAATTGGGTCTCCCCAAGCCAAGATATCCAAAATAAATTTGCTGCGTCTACAACGAACAAAAACGTAATACCGACTGTACCCGACAATGTCATACGCAGTACATGGCCCATTGTGGAACCAGACAGGAAACGTCCCTCTGGTACTCCGGTCATAATCTTGTCTCGAATCTTACGCGTAAGTCTGCAAAAATCGTTTCACGGCCCTTTTCGGGATGACGAGGGATTAAGGCCGCCAAAATAAATGAGATCCCTGAAAACCCTGCTGCAGTAAAAAACACAAACGCCGGCGAAACTAGCCAAACGTACCCGAGAAGAACAGGCAGAAAAACTGCAGAGATGTGGTTTATTGTAAAAGCTACGGCGGCGGTTGGAGTAATATCTTGTGGATCTGCAATTTTTTGAAAATAGGTTTTCATCGCCAAAGCCAAAGAAAAAAATAGGTGATCAAGAACATATAGTACCGCAGCCAAAAGGACACCCCAGCCAAAAAAATATATGCCGCCGTAGGCCAAAAATACGGCTATTAACCCCAAATACTCAAATAAAAGCGTGTTTCGTTCGCCAAAGTAGCCGACGGCTCTTCCAAAAAGGGGTGCAACAATAATATTTATCACAAGATTGATAAGGTAGAGTGCAGTGACCTGATATACTTCAAAACCAAAATGTTCGACCATCATGAATCCAGCGAATACAAAAAAGATTTGACGCCGCGCACCGGCCATGAATTGCAGGGAATAATAAAGCCAATACCGCCTTCGTAGCACCATTTTCTTCAATTGAGGATGAGGTGCAGTAAAGCGTGGAAACATAAAAAGGCAGTAGAGGGTTATCAAAACCGTTGTACCGCCAGCAACCATGTAAACGGAGTTATAAGACAGGTTGAATGTTTTCCAACTCAAAACTATCAGACCATATGCAAATAGTGTTGCACCAGAACCAGCCGCAAGGAGAAGGCCAAGTTTTCGGGGGGCTTCTTCTTTAGACAACCACTGAAGTTGGAGAGATTGATTAACAGTTTCATAATAGTGAAACCCGATAGAACTTAGCATTGTAATTGTCAAAATACCTGCCATATCAGGGAACCATGCCGTTGCGGAAGTGGCTACGCCAAGAAGCAGCAAAGAAACAATGCCAAGCACTTGCTCATGCATAAAAATAATTATAGCTATAACGCCTACAGCGAGGAAGCCAGGAATTTCTCGGATGCTGTGTAGCCACCCGATGTGGGAACCATCAAATCCGAGCATCTCAATAGTGAAGTTATTCAAAAGAGCAGACCAGACAGCAAAGGATATAGGCATCGCGGCCGTCATGACAAACAATAGGGCGATTGGTTGTCTCCAAATTGGTAGGCTTTTCGCTTCGTCAAGCGTTACCGTTTTCCTCATAGAGCTGCATTATCGCCTCATTTACCTTTTGGCGAGAGCGAATTTATAACAAAATACAGTTGGGAGCGCAGCTTCTTGTTTTTTATAAAAAGCTTTGCGGATCAATATCGACCGATAACTTCAATTCAGG
>CACPHA010000074.1 GCA_902633655.1 Paracoccaceae bacterium | reverse complement strand
CGCCAGGTGCGTGATAGGCTGTTATCGTTCCAGGGTTTGGCACAAACTTTGGCACTGTCTCTGCATTAATGCGAACTTCAATGGAGTGACCATTGATTTTAAGTTCATCCTGGCAGAATGATAGTGGTAACCCACTTGCAATGCGAATTTGCTCACGCACAAGATCAACACCAAAAATTGCCTCTGTAACAGGATGTTCAACCTGCAGGCGCGTATTCATCTCAATGAAGTAAAAATTTCCACTTTCATAGAGGAACTCGATAGTACCAGCACCGATGTACCTTATTTTTTTGACAGCTTCTGAGCAAATTTTACCAATTATTTCCCGTTCTTCTTCCGAAATAATAGGCCCCGGTGCTTCTTCCCAGACTTTTTGATGGCGGCGTTGCAGAGAACAGTCACGCTCTGCGAGATGAACCGCCTGGCCTTTACCATCTCCAAAAATCTGTATTTCAATGTGGCGTGGTGTCATCAGATACTTTTCGATGTAGACTTCTTCATTGCCAAAAGCGGCTTTTGCTTCAGCGCGTGCTGTGATGAATGCGTGTTCAATCTCGGCTGTGGATTTTGCCACCTTCATTCCACGACCGCCTCCACCAGCAGTAGCTTTGATAATCACCGGATAGCCAATTTCATTACTCACTTGCCTAGCATTTTCTAAAGTTGTTACACTGCCGTCTGAACCAGGAACGCAAGGAACGCCGAGAGCTTTCATTGTATCTTTCGCAGTTATTTTATCGCCCATTACCCGAATGTGTTCTGCTGAGGGCCCGATAAAGGTCAAACCATGGTCTTCCACAATCTGAGCAAACCGCGAGTTTTCTGAAAGGAAACCGTAACCTGGATGAATGGCTTGTGCTCCAGTTATTTCACATGCTGATATGATCGCAGGAAAAGAGAGGTAGCTCTGGCTCGCGATAGGAGGTCCGATGCAAACAGATTCATCGGCCATTCGAACATGCATCGCATCCGCGTCCACCGTTGAATGTAACGCTACCGATTGAATGTCCATTTCTTGACAGGCTCTGATTATCCGCAGAGCAATTTCCCCACGGTTGGCTATAAGAATTTTTTTTATCATACGGGTAACCTATTCAATGATCACCAGAGGCGTACCAAACTCCACAACCCCGCCATCTTCAACAAGGATACGTTTGACAGTGCCGGACCTGGGTGATGGAATTTGGTTCATTGTTTTCATGGCTTCTACAATAAGGAGCGTGGCTCCTTCATTGATCTCACTACCCACAGAAACGAAAGCTGCTGCACCAGGTTCTGGCTGCAGATAAACCGTTCCAACCATTGGCGATGTAACAGCGCCTGGATGCAATGCCGGGTCATTTACTGTCTTTGATTTCTCCGCTTCCTTTGTCGCTAGCACTGCTGACGATACGGGTGCGAGGGGGTGGGCTTGTGCAATTTGCTGCCCCACTGGCCCAGGACTTCGGGATAAACGCACCCTAAGTGCATTATCCTCTCCATGTTCTCGCTCAACTTCTAATTCACCGAGATCATTGTTCTGCAACAATGAAGCCATTGCCTTGATAAAAGCGATATCGTCTTCGTTTTTGGTCTTGCTCATGGTTAACCTCTGCCATTGGTCGCACTGGCATTTGACATTCTAATGCGACTATACTTCAAGGCGCGTCTGGTGAAAAGAACTGCCTGATGACAAGATCCCTTAATTTGATAAATTTTATGCTATTTTAACGGTGAAATAGTTCGATTAGGAAGAAATAAACGTAAGACTGCCGCTAAATAAGCCATATATTTTGTTTAAAAAAAAACTTTTGGCGTTTAACTTCCTCTAATACTTAGAAAACAAGGGGGGATATCCCAATTGAATCTTGCACTTTGGTTGGCGCGAGCATCGCGAGACTTTGCAGAGAGAGATGCTTTATTTCATGGCACTAAGTCTGTTGCTAGCTACGCGGTACTTGGTCGCTTAGTTGCGCAAACTGCGACTTGGCTCTCTGAACGTGGTATAAGGGTAGGGGAGCGGGTCGCTATTTTCATGCCTAACCGGCCGGATTATCTACCCCTTTTATACGCGGTCTGGTATTTGGGAGGGGTTGTTGTACCTGTTAACGCAAAACTTCATCCAAAAGAAGCTGCGTGGGTTTTCGAAAACTCGGGTGCTAAGCTTGCCTTCGTAATGGCAGATTTTAATAAAGCACTGGAAAATGAGCTTAATTCAAAGTCTGTGATAGAATTGGTCCCATTAAATAGCAACTCATTATTAGAGTTTTCAGTGGATTGTATTCCGATGGCTCCTGTAGAGCGAAATAACGATGATTTGGCTTGGCTTTTTTACACTTCAGGCACAACGGGGCGGCCCAAAGGGGTAATGATCACTCATGGTATGTTGAGTGCTATGGCACTAAACTATTTTGTTGATGTGGATGCAGTTTATAAAGATGATGTGACAATTTATGCTGCGCCTATGTCTCATGGGGCGGGAATTTACAATCTTATGCATGTTCTTAGAGGTGCAGGACATGTCTACCCCTTATCTGGAGGCTTCGATCCTTCCGAAATCTTTACTCTTGCGGCACATTTTGGCTCTGCTCATATGTTCTTGACTCCAACAATGATCAAACGCATGTCTCAAATAGCCAGCAAAAGGGAGGATAAGCCCAAGGGATTTCGTACAATCGTTTATGGGGGTGGACCGATGTATGTAGCAGATATAATAGAAGCGGTTGATATTTTTGGTGATGTATTTGTCCAGATTTATGGGCAAGGAGAATGCCCGATGGCGATTTCCGTCCTCAGTAGAAAAGATGTGTCAGACAGAAGCCATATACGTTGGAAAGATAGGCTGGTTTCTGTAGGTAAAGCGCAATCGATCGTTCAGGTTCAAATTGTTGATGAAGCTGGCACGGCATTACCATTTGGCTCTGATGGAGAGATAATGGTCCGTGGTTCGGCAGTTATGCCGGGGTACTGGAACAACCCTGAAGCCACCAAAACTACGATTACCAACAACTGGTTAATTACGGGTGATATTGGTGCGATAGATAAAGATGGGTACCTCACGCTTAGAGATCGCTCGAAAGATTTAATCATTTCGGGGGGCAGCAATATTTATCCACGAGAAATCGAAGAGGTGCTATTGATGTGTCCCGGTGTTGAGGAAGCCTCAATAGTTGGCAAGCCGCATCCGGAATGGGGGGAAGAGGTTGTGGCTTTTGTTGTTCCTAAGGCGGGTTATGAAATAAGAAAAGAGGAATTAGATGCATTATGCGAACACAATATCGCCCGATTCAAGCGTCCAAAACATTACGTGTGCTTGAATGAATTACCGAAAAACAGCTATGGTAAAGTACTTAAGGCTGGACTTAGGAAGTTGATTTAATTTAATTGAAATTTAATTTGCTATTTACACTTTAACATACTGATTATTTTACTGGAAATTCATTTGAAATTAGCGGTTCATTCTATTTTTGATTAGGTCATCTACCACAGCTGGTTCTGCGAGCGTAGAGGTGTCGCCTAAGCTTCTGCAATCATCCTCTGCAATTTTTCGCAATATTCGACGCATAATTTTACCAGATCGTGTTTTTGGCAGGCCAGGCGCCCATTGAACCAAATCTGGAGACGCAATCGGACCAATTTCAGCGCGAACCCAATTGTGCAACTCATTTCGAAGCTTTTCGCTTGGTTCTTCTGAGGCCATTAGCGTAACGTAACAGTAAATCCCCTGACCCTTAATGGGATGAGGATAGCCCACCACGGCGGCCTCAGACACTTTGGGGTGGGCAACCAGCGCGCTTTCTATCTCAGCTGTTCCCATGCGGTGGCCAGAAACATTGATTACGTCATCAACTCGACCGGTGATCCAGTAATAGCCATCTGCATCTCGCCGACACCCATCTCCTGAGAAATAATATCCCTTGTAGTCAGTGAAATAGGTTTTAACGAAACGATCATGATCACCGTAAACTGAGCGCATTTGACCAGGCCAGCTGTCTTTGATACACAGGATACCCTCTGCTTTTGTTGTAGTAACTTCTTCACCATTTGTTGGGTTTAAAATCACTGGTTCTATTCCAAAGAACGGGTTTGTAGCAGATCCGGGTTTCGTTGCAGTTGCGCCTGGCAATGGGGTTAAAAGATGTCCACCAGTTTCAGTTTGCCACCATGTATCCACGATAGGTCGTGTGCCTTTTCCAACCACATTATTGTACCAGGCCCATGCCTCCGGATTGATAGGTTCCCCTACGGTGCCTAAAACTTTGAGGTCGCTAAGGTCACATTTTTCCACAAAGTCATTTCCAAGGCCCATCAGTGCTCGGATTGCGGTCGGGGCCGTGTAGAATTGGTTTACTTTGTGTTTGTCGCAAACCTGCCAAAAACGGCTTGCATCGGGGTAGGTAGGCACGCCTTCGAACATCAGTGTTGTGGCTCCATTGGCGAGTGGTCCGTAAACTATGTAGCTGTGTCCTGTAATCCAGCCTACGTCTGCTGTGCACCAAAAAATGTCTCCATCATGGTAATCAAATGTGAACTGGTGCGTCATCGAGGCCCAGACGAGATAGCCACCAGTGGTGTGCAAAACACCTTTTGGCTTTCCCGTCGAGCCAGAAGTGTACAGTATAAATAGCGGGTCTTCAGCGTTCATTTCCTCGGGCAAGCAGTCGCCTGAGGCAGACTCCATAGCTGTATTGTATGAATGATCGCGACCCTCTTTCATATCCAAATCTGCATTGGTGCGCTCTACTACTAGGGTCTGCACATCGCCACAAATATCCAGGGCTTTGTCCACATTAGATTTGAGTGGGGTAATGCGGCCGCCGCGTGGCGCTTCATCTGCTGTGACTACAAGACTCGCACCACAGTCCTCAACCCGACTTGCCAGGGCTTCAGGCGAAAACCCACCAAAGACGATAGAATGGATGGCGCCGATCCGCGAGCAGGCAAGCATTGCATATGCGGCCTCCGGTATCATTGGCATGTAAAGAACGACACGATCGCCTTTTGCTATGCCTAGCGATTTAAAAACATTCGCAAGCTTGCAAACCTGTTTATGCAGTTCCCTATATGAAATAGCCTTGCTTTCTTCCGGATCATCGCCCTCCCAGAGAATCGCAGTTTGATCAGAGCGATCTTTAAGGTGACGGTCAATGCAATTATACGAGACATTTAGCGAGCCATCCTCAAACCATTTGATCCATATATCAGGGTATGAGTAAGAGACATTTTTTATCTTGCTGAACGGTTTAATCCAATCCAAACGTTTACCATGCTCGGCCCAGAAAGCTTCTGGATTGCTTACAGAGGTAGCATACATTTCTGCATAGCCTTTGGCATCAACATGCGCCGTTTGGATAAATTTTTTGGATGGCGGATATGTCTTTTCAGTCATCATTTCACTCAATATTTTTCTTCATCAGCTTATTATGCGGCCTTGGCTCACAACCATCATAGCTCCAGTTAGTTCTACAGCCAGACATTCTTCTTGCGGTTCTCTATTGTCCAGTGCTTCTTTAGCCATAAAATGAAAAATGATGCTTTTGTTTGATAATGTAAATTCAAGAAAAGAAAATTTCTTATATTACAAGTTTATTTCTCATTAACGGAAGCAACTTACAACAACGCCAATAAAAAGCAGCCAGGAGGTCGTGCAAATTAGTCAATCTAGCATAAGATGTAATCCTTCAAGATTATAGCCAGCGTTTGCGGTCGCCTGTAAAATATCATCAGAAGCCATGTTACCCGCTTGTAAAAAGGCCCAAATGACCGCACAGCGCGTGCCACTTTCACAGTAGGCTAAAACTGGGCCGTCCGCTTCTTCTATTAGCAGGCGTTGTTTTGCGATGATTTCGGCGTTCATCCTTTGCAGCGTCAAAGGTAGAAAATCAAAGGCTATTCCAGCAGATTCTGCTGCATTGGCCATCACATTCGAATGTAATTCTCTTGAGATTTCCTCATTGGGCCTATTGCAAATAATTTTGCCGAAACCTGCTTCAGCGAAATCTTTTATTTGGGTCGCCTCAATCTGCGGAGAGACAAAATATTTATCAGATATTTTATTCGGCTGCATGGCTTGTCCGTAAACTCAGGGTTATTAAAAGTCAAACTCTTAGATCGATTGGCCCGCCAACTACGGCAACAAAGTTAGCCACCACCAGATTGTAAAAAATGAAGCGCTGGTTGTTAAAAGTACGGAGGAGGCGGCAATTCGACGAGCACGACCATACATATTTGCAAAAATATAAGAATTAATGCCTGGTGCCATCGCGCCTGTTATGACTGCCGAACGGAAGCTTGGTGTGTCCAATGTAAATGTTTTTCCTAGTGACCAGACTATAGAGGGGTGCAGAATTAGAGAAATCAAAGCGATCATTGCGATGATGCCAATGTCACCCTTGGGAGTGTACCGATAAAGTACGCCACCCATTCCAAAAAGCGCGGTCGTTAGGGAAACGGCTGCAATCATGTCAACTGCAGTTTGAAAACTACTGGGTAATTCAATCTTCAAAAGGTTTACAAAAAATCCTGCTAAGATACCGATCACAAGTGCGTTCTTGAACATTGCCTCCAATACATTTTTTGCCATTTTCACAGGCTCTTTTCCTTTATTTCGGATGATCTCCATCGCTATAATTCCAAGTCCATAGCAAAAAGGTGCGTGAAGTGTGACGATTGCAAAATTAGCCTTCAAAGATTCTGGTCCGTAGGCACGCTCTGTTATTGCGAGACCCAACATCAATGAATTTGAAAAAAGGCAACAAAATCCAATCACAACGCAGTCTTGCCAGTTCCTTCCAAAAATATATCTTGCTCCCGAAAAGCCGAGGAAAAATCCCAGTGTCGCTCCTGTATAAAAAGCAATTAAAAGCGCCGGATCAAAGGTTTGGGCCAGATCGATTTCTGACATGCCCTTAAACAAAAGAACAGGTATTGCAAAATTTTGTGTGAATTTTAAAAGTGCATCGATTAGGTTATCATCAAAATAATTTCGCCAAACGCAGATGTAGCCAAACCCAACAACCATGAAAACTGGAACGAGTACGTTGAGAAGGATTTGCATTTTAAATATTGCCGTTCTTAGTCAAAGTCATATGAAATTGTCATTCCGTCATAAGCGGGAACCACACCTTCTGGTAGTTCGGCGCAAAGTGTTTCATAGTCCAAGTCAATATGCATATTGGTGAGCACCGCAGAGGACACATTAGACGCACTAATCCATTCAAGGCTTTGGGCTAGATGAGTGTGTGAGGGATGCGGATCCCGACGCAGCGCGTCAAGCACCCAACAGTCTGCGCCTTTCAATGCCTCCCAACTTTCCGGTGTCATCGCAGAAATATCAGGAAGGTAAACCAATGGACCAATCCGAAATCCGAGGGCCTCAATGTTACCATGGTAAACGCGAAATGGTTTTATTTCAATGTTACCACCATCGCCATTTACAACAGTAATGTCCTCCAGGGCATTGAGCTCTAGGATAGGAGGGTAGGACGATCCTTTTGGTTTCACAAAGGCATAACCGAACCTTGCCATAAGATTATCTCTTGTGGCTCCATCCGCCCAGACTTTCAATCTTTTACGCATGTTAAAAACAATCATTCGTAAATCATCCAGGCCATGAACGTGATCCGCGTGAAAATGCGTGTAAACAACGCCATTAAGCGAGCCAACTCCGGCATCTAAAAGTTGTGAACGAAGATCAGGGCTAGTATCAACAAGAACGCGGGTTATGCCTTTGTCACTTCGTTTTTCGATAAGCAACGAACAGCGCCGGCGGTGGTTTTTGGGATTCTCCGGATCACACAAACCCCAATTTCCGCCAAGTCGCGGTACCCCGCCAGACGATCCGCAACCTAAAATCCTAAAATGCAACTCTGCCATCAAAGAGCCCTTTCATGGCCTAAGACCTTTGAAAAGAGCTGTTCGAAGTTTTGCTCGATCTGCGCTGCAAAAGCATTGTAAGTCATACCAAATAAATCTGCACCTACCTCTGCGGTATATCGAGTATAACCTGGCTCATTCCGTTTGCCGCGATACGGTGGTGGTGCAAGATAGGGGCTGTCAGTTTCCAAAAGAATTCGATCAACCGGCGCACTCCTGAACGTATCACGCAATTCTGTACTTTTGGGAAAAGCAGCGATACCTGACATTGAGAGATAAAACCCTAAATCAAGAGTTATTTTAGCCAACCTTTTTCCAGCAGTAAAACAATGCATTACACAAGAATAAGGGGCATTTTTAAATTCACTCGACAGGATATCCGCCATATCATCATCTGCTGAGCGTGCATGAATAATTAGGGGTAAATCCGAAACTTGTGCTGCCTCGATATGAATGAGAAGAGACTTCTTTTGCAACTCCGCACTTCCACTTGTATAATGATAATCAAGCCCGGTTTCACCAATACCAATAAATTTTGGATGTTCAGAAAGTCCCAAAAGCTCGTCTGTGGTGGCCATTGGAACTATTGCTGCATTCATCGGATGCGTTCCGGCAGCATAAAAGACACCATCGAAGCGTTCTGCAATAGAGCGATTTTTTGGTTCTTCACACAAACGCGTGCAGATTGTAAGGATGCGGTGAACGCCATTCTGTGAGGCGCGTTCAACAATACAATTAAGCTCATGTTCAAAGTCGGGAAAATCCAGATGACAATGACTGTCGGTAATCAATGAGTGCGCCATCATCAAAAGCCTCGGACTATTGCGCTGTCTTGTTTGCGCATTCCTCAATCTTAAAGAATGTATCTAGGATCAGAGCGGCAGGGTCAAGGTTAACCGCGTGACCCTGGCGTAATCTAATGGAGATGTCTTGTGTTACAGTCGCCCATTCGATAGCCGCCCTCTGATCAGGGCAAAGCCTCGAAAATATAATATCTTCATTTAAAACTGTAACGGTTTTAGTTGTATTTCTATCTATAGGATTTAATGTAAGACGCTTTAGTGCCATGTCCAAGAGAGAGCAAAAAAAATCAAATTTTGCTGCCCATTCTTTGCCTGAAAATTTTTCGGATATTGACGTAACTTTATTATGATCTAATTTTGGGAGCGTTGCCAGTATTTCCAGGATCAGCTGATATATAAATAAGCCGTTTTGATTTATTAACGTTAATGCCGCGCCAACGGATCCGCCGGATAGCTCTAAGAGCGCTTCAAGGTCAAAAACATCAAGGTCAATCCCCGCAGCGCGTAGTGCATCGGACATATTAGAATGGTTTAGAGTTTCAAGATGTAGCTCACAACACCGGGATCGGATAGTTGGCAAAAGTCTTGCAGGGTGGTGGCTTACCAAAAATAAAAATGCATTTTTGGGTGGTTCTTCTAGGGCTTTCAAAAGCGCGTTGGAAGCACTTTGATTCATATCGTCCGCGCTATCCACAATCACAATCCTTCGGCCTCCATTAACCGCAGAGAGGTTGAAAAAGGAGTTTACCTTTCTTATCTCATCAACTGTGATAATTTGTTTGAAGCGTTTGCGTTTTTCATCATATGTCCGCTGAATAGACAACAAGCCTGGTTCAGATCTGGCTTTGATGCGCTGTGAAATCGGATGATGGTTAGGAACTCTTAGATTGGTTGGTGTTTCCGTAATGCCTAACAATCCAGAATCTTCTCTTTGAATTGGTATTGTAAGAAGAAACTTTGCAATCTGCCAGGCCAGCGTTGCCTTCCCTATGCCGCGTAATCCAGTTATAAGCCAAGCATGATGCAATCGGCCCGCAGAAAATGCATCAAGAAACTGTTTACAAGCTTTTTGTTGGCCAAAAAGAGTTTGTGCTTCAGAGGGATGAGGGGGGCCGTCTGTCTGGTCGGATGGATGAAGAGTTTCACCTACTTCAGTCATCAAAAGCGCTCTCGAACCAAATCAAAAATATCGTCTGAAAGATTCTCAATCGTTTGATTTCCATCCACAACTCGCACTCGGTCAGGAAACTCCTTTGCTAGCTGTAAAAAGCCCTCCCGCATTTTGCTTTGTAACCCAACGCCAAAATCCTCGAACCGTTCCTCGGTAGTCTCGCGAGACTTGGCACGTGCGTGTCCGATGCTTGGTTCCATATCGATTACGATGGTTAAATCAGGCTGCTTTTCAATCATGAGCTTTGTAAGGGTATCTACTACTGTGCGCAAATCTCCACGTCTTAAACCTTGGTACATCCTTGTGGAGTCTATAAAGCGATCACAGATAACATATTTACCCTCTGCCAAAGCCGGAAGTATCAGTTTTTCCATATGATCGCGACGAGCTGCTGTGAAAAGAAGAATTTCTGTTTCAGCAGACCATCGTTCCGGTGCGCCTTTTAAGACTAAGGCCCTTATTTCTTCAGCGCCTTTTGATCCACCGGGCTCTCTTGTCAAAAGAACATCCCAACCTTGCTCTTCCAGTCTAGCCGCAAGCAGTTTAACCTGCGTTGACTTGCCTGACCCATCGATACCTTCAAAAGTTATAAACAATCCTGCCTTCTTCAAAGTGCAACCTCAGGGCTAAACCGGAGCTTGTTTACCAGTGTTTTTGCAGCGGTGATAACATTTGAAATAAAACCGCCTTCAGGAATTGAGTTTTGGGCGACTAAAGGAATTTCTACAGGTGCAAGTCCGTCAGATGAAACAATAAGAGTGCCGACTTCTTGACCCCCTTTAATGGGTGCGGGTATTGGGCTTTCGTACTCCACCTCAAAGCTAACCGCGCCGCTTCCAAGTACCGGCACCAAAGCTTTAACGCCTTTCTGCAGCACAAGGTTGACATAGGACTTGGCACCGTTCCAAACTGAAGCCTTCGC
>CACPHA010000073.1 GCA_902633655.1 Paracoccaceae bacterium | reverse complement strand
CGGTTGGCCCCGGTGTAGCAGAAAACATAATGTCTGGCACTGTAGTGATCGAAGGGGATGCCAGCCAATATGCTGGCGCCACCGGTCACGGGGGTCTTGTGGTGATTAAAGGTAATGCCAGTTCCCGGTGTGGTATTTCGATGAAGGGGGTTAATATCGTTGTCCATGGAAGTATTGGGCATATGTCAGCGTTCATGGCACAAGCAGGTACGCTGGTGGTTTGTGGGGATGCAGGCGAAGCTCTGGGCGACTCAATATACGAAGCGGAACTCTTCGTGCGTGGCTCTGTGAAAAGTCTTGGATCTGACTGTGTTGAAAAAAAGATGCGCCCAGAACACATAGCGTTACTTCAAGATCTTTTGTATCGAGCGGAAAGTGAGGCAAAACCAGAAGAATTTAAGCGTTACGGTTCCGCCCGTCAGCTTTATAATTTCGATCTTGATAGCAACAATAAATACTAGAGTGAGATAAATATTATGGATACTAAAAAACCACGCACTCTCCCTATACAATCTGCCACGTTCACTAAAGAAGTAAATGCTGAAATACGCCGCGCTGCGGCAACTGGAATTTACGATATTCGCGGTGGTGGGGCCAAACGTAAGGTACCTAATTTCGATGATCTGGTTTTCCTTGGAGCCTCTATATCACGTTACCCACTCGAAGGATATCGTGAAAACTGCAATACCAAAGTAATGCTAGGAACGCGCTTTAGCAAAAAACCAATTAAGCTTGATATTCCTGTTACTATTGCGGGCATGAGTTTTGGGGCGCTTTCTGGTCAGGCGAAAGAGGCGTTAGGCCGCGGTGCCAGCGCGGCTGGAACCTCAACCACTACCGGTGATGGGGGTATGACACCTGAGGAGCGTAACCACTCCACCAAGCTTGTCTACCAGTATCTGCCGTCCCGGTATGGAATGAACCCAAACGATTTACGAAAGGCAGATGCTATTGAAGTTGTCGTGGGGCAGGGTGCAAAGCCTGGTGGCGGTGGAATGCTTCTGGGGCAGAAAATATCTGATCGTGTTGCTGAGATGCGCACGCTTCCAAAAGGCATAGATCAGCGTTCTGCCTGTCGGCATCCTGATTGGACGGGTCCCGATGACCTCGAAATTAAGTTGCTAGAATTACGGGAAATCACGAATTGGGAAATTCCAATCTATGTAAAGGTTGGTGGCACACGTCCTTATTATGATACGGCGCTAGCGGTGAAATCTGGCGCCGATGTAGTTGTTCTCGATGGCATGCAAGGCGGCACAGCGGCCACTCAGGACGTATTTATTGAGCATGTGGGAATACCAACGCTTGCATCCATTCGCCCCGCTGTTCGCGCGCTTCAAGATCTTGGTGTTCACCGTGAAGTACAGCTTGTGGTGTCTGGTGGAATTCGAAGTGGAGCAGATTTGGCCAAAGCGATGGCACTTGGTGCGGACGCTGTGGCTATTGGAACGGCGGCCTTGATAGCGCTTGGTGACAATGATCCTATATGGGAAGAAGATTATCAAAAGCTTGGAACTACCTCGGGAGCTTATGACGATTGGCATGAGGGTCAGGATCCAGCTGGCATTACAACCCAAGATCCAAAACTTGCCGCGCGATTGGATCCGATTGACGCAGGCCGCCGTCTGCGCAACTATCTCAATGTGATGACTCTTGAAGCACAAACTATAGCCCGAGCTTGTGGGCATAATGATTTGCGTAACTTGGAGCCGGAAGATCTTTGCTCTTTAACGGTTGAGGCAGCAGCGATGGCCCAAGTGCCGCTGGCGGGAACGGACTGGTATCCGGGAAAACCTGGGACAGGATATTTATAACTTTGGCCTCTTGAAGGGCCACTTATATGGACGAACGAGGGAGATGCAAAACTATGGTCAACGATCTAGCAAAATTCGCTGAAGAAAATGGCGTAAAGTATTTTATGATATCATTCACCGACCTTTTTGGGGGGCAAAGAGCAAAACTAGTTCCCACTCAAGCGATTGCAGTTATGCAGGACGAAGGCGCCGGGTTTGCAGGTTTCGCAACTTGGTTGGACATGACGCCGGCACATCCCGATATGCTGGCTGTGCCCGATCCTTCCTCCGTTATCCAACTACCTTGGAAGCCTGAAGTTGCTTGGGTCGCCGCCAATCCGGTAATGGCCAATCGAGATGTGGCACAAGCCCCCCGTAATGTTTTGCGACGCCTCATCGAAGAAGCTGCAAACGAAGGACTATATGTCAAAACTGGTATTGAAGCAGAGTACTTTCTACTGACGCGGAATGGTTCGGCCATTAGTGATGAATATGATACGGCCGAAAAGCCTTGCTATGATCAACAGGCGGTGATGCGCCGCTACGATGTTGTTCGCGAAATTTGCGACTATATGCTTGAATTAGGATGGGGTCCTTACCAGAACGATCACGAAGATGCTAACGGGCAGTTTGAAATGAACTGGGAATTTGATGATGTGCTGAACACGGCAGATAAACACTCGTTTTTTAAATTCATGACCAAGTCGGTTGCAGAAAAGCATGGTTATAGGGCCACTTTTATGCCAAAACCTATAGAGGGGCTAACAGGCAATGGCTGTCATGCGCATATATCTGTTTGGGATGCACCTGGTGATAAGGCAACTATTAATGTTTTTGCCACCGATAAGGGGGAGGGAGAAACGGCCGAATTGGGTTTGTCTGATCAAGGCCGCGCTTTTCTGGGAGGCATTATGAAGCACGCAAGTGCGCTGGTAGCGATCACTAACCCAACGGTTAATAGTTACAAACGCATTAACGCGCCACGTACGATATCTGGGGCTACATGGGCGCCAAACACTGTGACGTGGACGGGAAATAACCGTACCCATATGGTTCGCGTACCAGGGCCAGGTCGGTTCGAATTGCGATTACCTGACGGTGCAGCAAATCCTTATCTGTTGCAGTCGGTTATAATTGCAGCAGGTCTTGATGGCATACGCACTAATGCTGATCCTGGCAAACGTCATGACATTGATATGTATGCGGAGGGTCACAAAGCACTTGGTGCACCTAAGTTACCGCTCAACCTGCTAGATGCCTTACGGAATTTTAATAAAGACAAGAGCCTTAAAGCAGCTCTTGGAGAAGAATTTTCTTCAGCTTACCTTAAGTTGAAGAAAATCGAGTGGAATTCATACATGTCACATCTCAGTGAATGGGAGAGGGAAAATACTTTAGATATTTGAACTTGTTCAGCTACGCTTGTGTGGATGTATGATTTTCCCGCACCATCTTTTATTTTGTATTATTTAGTGTAGGAATATAGATCAAAATTCATCTGAACTAATGCCATGACACTCAACATCAAAGAAACATATTCCCCAGCCTGTATAGCAAAAATTCTACAGGAAAATAAGGTAATTGCCTCTGTTGGTGTAAGTATTAACCCTATCAAGCCAAGCTATTTGGTGGGTCGCTGGCTGTCTTTACGGGGGTTTACGATAATTCCTATAAATCCAGGCTACGCTGGACAAGAGATGTGGGGTAACGTGACTTATGGAGAAATTAACGAAATAAAAGAGCAAATCGATATGCTTCAGATCTTCCGTAGGTCAGAGGCAGTTCCGGGGATAGTTGATCAGGCATTGGAATATCTACCCAGTCTTAAAACCATCTGGATGCAAATTGGCGTCATGAACCAACAGGCTGCCGAAGAAGCTCGTGATAGAGGCATTGAAGTGGTCCAAAACCTTTGTCCCAAAATAGAACTGCAACGGTTATCCGGCTAGTTGGGTCGCTATGGTGTGAATACGGGATTCCTTACTTCCCGTATTTTACCGATGGATTTTTTCTAACTCTACCATTCAATTCCTTTTCCTGCCCAGTCAAAAAACAACCCCGTCTGATCTTCTTTCAAACCGTCCATGAGCCGTAACAATTTATTCGCCGCCTGATCTGTCGAAATGGATTTATGATTGGCGATATATTTCTCAGTTAGTGCTGTGCGTACGGTTCCCGGATGTAAAGCCACGCAAATTGATTTTGGATGGGAACGTTTTAGTTCGATTGATGCGGAGTGTACAATCTGGTTCAGCGCCGCTTTGGATGCTCTGTAGGAATACCAACCGCCAAGGCGGTTGTCTCCAATAGAGCCAACTCGCGCAGATAGAGCTGCCACTACGGAAATGGCATCTCTGCGAAGCAGTTTTTTGGAATGTTTCAAAATCAAGGCAGGCCCCGCTGCATTTAGCAGAAATTGTTCCTGCAAGGATTGTTGATTAAGCTGGGATAATGACTTCTCCGGTCTACCGTTCTCGGAAGTTAGCCCCCCAGTAGCGATAAAGATCACATCAAACTTTGTATCGAGTTTCCTTAGATGAAGATCCACAGAAACTTCATCCGTGATATCAAATCCATGGTGGCGACGAGACAGCCCCGTTACTTCGTCTCCTCGCGAAGTCCAAGCATGCCCAAGCGCTGACCCGATGCCACCACTATTTCCGATGAGTAGAATTTTCTTCATGTATCCGCAACTAGCCGCACACTATTAAAGGTCAAGAAAAAGGTAATTTCGCTCTGCTGTGCTTGCTCATTTTTAACGAGTGAGATACACCCGCTTCGATATCAGCGGCAGGACCAGTTTATGGTTAAGGAAAAGAAAACACGCCGTCCAAAGGCGCAGACGCCCAAAGGATTTAGAGACTACTTTGATGTGGAAGTTTCACAGCGTAGTGAAATGCTGGGTACGATCACTTCGGTCTACGATCGATACGGGTTTGAGGCGCTTGAAAGTAGTGCTGTTGAAACGGTTGAAGCATTGGGAAAGTTCCTCCCCGATGTGGACCGTCCTAATGAAGGGGTTTTTGCTTGGCAGGAAGATGAGGCCGATTGGGTAGCGCTTCGCTACGATCTTACAGCGCCTTTGGCAAGAGTTTATGCACAATATAAAAACAATTTGCCAAGTCCCTATCGCCGTTATGCTATGGGATCAGTTTGGCGGAATGAAAAACCAGGGCCTGGGCGGTATAGGCAGTTTTACCAGTGTGATGCGGATACTGTTGGTGCAGCAAATGTTGCGGCCGATGCGGAGATTTGTATGATGCTCTCGGATGTTTTGGAACAGATAGGCATTCCATCTGGTGATTATGCTATCCGAGTGAACAGTAGAAAAGTCCTCAATGGAGTTCTCGAAAATATGGGACTCGAGGATCAGGGCAAACGCGACGCAGTTCTACGCACGATCGATAAGTTCGATAAAGTTGGAGAGGCAGGTGTACGAGAGCTTTTGGGCAAGGGGCGGCTTGACTCATCGGGCGCTTATATCGATGGGATAGGGCTAAGCGATGCTCAGTCTGATCCTGTATTGGCTTTTCTTACTTCAAGGGGTGAAGATACGGCAAAGACATTATCTAATCTACGAAAAACAGTCAGTGGTTCAACGGTGGGTCAGGTTGGCGTAGATGAGCTTGAGGCCATCGCTTCCTTTGTTGACGTGGGGGGGTATGGAGTTGATAAGATCTATGTTGATCCATCGGTCGTTCGTGGACTTGGTTATTACACGGGTCCTGTGTTTGAGGCAGAGCTCACTTTTGAAATCCTTGATAAAGGGGGCAGCAAGCGTCAGTTTGGCTCTGTTGCTGGTGGAGGTCGATATGACGATCTTGTGAAGCGTTTTACGGGTCAAGAAGTTCCTGCAACGGGCATTTCCATTGGTGTTGACAGATTGCTGACTGCTCTACGTGAAAAAGGGCGGATAGCTGTACAGCCGATTGGGCCTGTGGTTGTCACAGTTATGGATCGTGAAAGAATGGTAGATTATCAAGCGATGGCAAGCGAACTACGTAAAGCAGGAATTCGAGCTGAAGTGTATCTTGGGAATCCTAAAAATTTTGGCAATCAGTTGAAATATGCGGACCAGCGCAACTCGCCGCTGGCTATAATCGAAGGTGAAAGCGAAAAAGAAAATGGGATTATTCAGATCAAGGACCTTATACTTGGCAGCAAACTTGCAAAAAGTGCAACTTTAGAGGAGTGGAAAGAAAATCCGGCCCAAATAAAAGTTGTCCGCTCTAAGCTTGTTGAAATCGTCCAGTCCATGCTAAAAAGCATTGTTTGATGTCACGAGATGCCGAGATAATGGCAGAAACGCAGCGATTGCACCGCTTTTTCAAAGAATGTGGTGCTCTTAGTATTGAGCCTGATTTTTTGCAGCCTGCTGATATATTGCTTGATCTTTATGGGGAAGATATCCGCGCACGAGCCTATTTAATTTCTGACCCGTTGCGTGGTGAAAAGATGCTGCGTCCTGACTATACAGTGCCAGTAGTGCAAGCACATATGAAAGGCCGGGCAAATTCTGCGAGGTATACCTATGCCGGGAAAGTATTTCGTAAGCAAGAAAAGGATATCGGTCGCCCTAGTGAATATATTCAGGTTGGCTATGAGTGCTTTGGGGATGATGACCCTGCACGGTCAGATGCAGATGTCTTTGCAGCGCTATCAGAGGCCATTTCAGGCCTTGATGCGCGTGTGCAAACTGGCGATATGAACGTTCTGATGACGGCTGTTTCAGGATTGCATGCATCCGATGACCGTAAGGCAGCCCTCCTGCGACACATCTGGCGGCCGCAAAGGTTTCGTATATTGCTAGAAAGATTTTCCGGTCGATTACCTAAATCGGAGTCGCGCACTGCGCTTTTAACTGCTCAAGATACCTTTCAGGGGAGTGGTCCCTTTATAGGATTGCGTAGCAAAGATGAAATAAAAGAACGAGTAGAACAACTCCGCAGGAATGATCCAACCCCACTGATTTCTGAGACCGAAATGGATTTGTTGACCGAAATTTCTCAGCTTTGTGACGTGTATCCAGTTGTCTTATCTAAAATGCATGATCTTATGACTGAATTACCATCTATTTCCCAAGCTATAGAGCGGATTGAAAGACGGCTGGAAGCGTTGGAAGCCCGTGGCATTGATACTCAATTACTATCTTTTGAGGCAAGCTACGGCCAAACATCAATGGAGTATTACGATGGTTTTGTTTTTGGATTTTATAAAGCTTCCCAAAAGGGCGTCTCTTTAGTCGCAACAGGTGGCCGATATGATGCTTTAACACGCCACTTAGGGAATGGGATCGAACTACCTGCAGTGGGTGGTGTAATACGCCCAGATTTGCTGGTTGAGGCTAAAAGGTCTGCCGTATGGCAATAAAGCTTGCCATTCCTTCGAAAGGCCGCTTGATGGAAGAAACTTTTGGGTGGTTTCAAGCCCGTGGGGTGAGACTTTTGCGCACTGGTTCTGACCGCGAGTATGCTGCAGAAATCAGCGGGATTAATGGTGTAGAACTTGTTCTGCTTTCCGCTTCAGAGGTACCACGCGAGCTGGCTGCAGGTCGCATACAGCTTGGTATTACTGGAACTGACTTAATGCATGAAAATATAGTCGATTGGTCCTCAAAAGTTGACGCCCTAGCAGAGCTGGGCTTCGGAGATGCAAATTTAATTCTGGCTGTCCCTACTTGTTGGGTAGACGTTGAAACACTTGATGATTTTGATTCAATATGTGCAGCGTTTCGCCAAAATCACGGATTTCGCCTCCGTATTGCTACGAAATATCACCGCCTCGTTCGTGAATTTTTAAAAGATGCAGGGGTTGCCGACTACCAGATCGTTGACAGTCAAGGAGCAACAGAGGGTACTGTAAAAAACCAAACGGCGGAGGCAATAGCAGACATTACCTCAAGTGGTCAAACGCTTATGGAAAATCATTTGAAGACTTTGGAAGATGGGTTGATCCTGAAGTCACAAGCGACCCTATATGGAGTACCAGTTGATATGCTCAAGGGTCCCCAAAAAGACAAATACATGGCATTTTTGGCGAAACTGGCTCTTTAGATTACACCAATATCTGCTAAAGCTCCGGCAAGGCTTGGAGGAAGCGTTGGTTCTTCCGAAAAGCGTCTTGCGAGATCAACTGGGGCTCGATTGGGGTCGAGGTATCTCCATCCTTGGAACGGGCGCTTTTTGACGCTTGTTGTGAGGATAATCTCTGGATCAAGAACTATAGCGCACCGTCTTATTCCGTCTTGACCGATTATTTCGTCAAGACGCAAAATCCTCTGACGGCATTGCAGAAAACCCTTAATCACCCAGTAAATTGAACCACCTTTAAGCAAATCGATCTCGCGCTTCGGCCACATGCGGGTTAAATGCCTCGGGTTCCCGTCAGGCGCTTTCGCACGTTTCTCGGATTGCCAGTTTTTAAGGTCAGCGACTGTTTCACTACCAACGTTTAGTTTTATTAGATGTACGCACTTAGTCATACTTAATCCCCGTCTAGTAAATAGTTTAGCCCTAATTGCGGCCTTTGCAAGTTGACCTGTTGAGGTCAAACGAATATGCTCAGACTCCGTTAAAATACAACTTGTCTCTTTCAGGATATTTTCGTTATGACCCACTTCCCTGCCGCTATTGCACAGCAAATTTGGGATATGAAGTACCGGTTAAAAGAGGCTGACGGTACTGCGATTGATCGAAATATCGAAGACACATGGCGGCGGATTGCTAAAGATTTAGCAAGCGCAGAAGATGATGCCGAGCATTGGGAAGAGAAATTCTACGAAGCTTTGGAAGGATTTAAATTTCTTCCGGCAGGAAGAATAACAGCAGGTGCCGGTTCAAAACGGGAGGTGACACTTTTTAATTGTTTTGTAATGGGCACAATCCCCGATGAAATTGGAGGCATTTTTGAGATGCTGAAAGAAGCAGCCCTTACAATGCAGCAGGGCGGTGGAATTGGCTATGACTTTAGCACTATTCGACCGAAAGGAGCCTTAGTACGCGGTGTGGCAGCCGATGCTTCTGGTCCCCTTTCTTTTATGGATGTTTGGGATGCAATGTGCCGTACGATCATGAGTGCGGGATCGCGTCGCGGTGCAATGATGGCAACACTGCGATGTGATCATCCTGATATAGAAGATTTTATAAAGGCAAAATCTGATGCTGCCCGACTACGTATGTTTAACGTGTCAGTTCTTATCACCGATGCCTTTATGGCCGCAGTTAAGGACGATAACGAGTGGGACCTGATTTTTGAAGGTAAAACTTACAAAACAGTTTCTGCCAAGGGCCTGTGGAATAAAATCATGCAATCTACATATGATTATGCCGAACCAGGTGTCATTTTCATTGACCGGATAAACCAGGCCAATAATCTGAATTATTGCGAAAAAATTGCTGCGACTAATCCCTGTGGTGAACAGCCCTTACCACCCTACGGGGCTTGCCTTTTAGGATCAATTAATCTCACGCAAATTGTAAAAAATCCTTTTGAACCGGATGCTGAACTTGATTTGTGCTTACTTGACGGCCTAGTAACAATAGCAGTGCGGATGATGGATAATACAATAGATGTATCCAACTTTCCACTCGATGCGCAGGCAAACGAGGCTGCAAATAAGCGGCGTATTGGGCTTGGCGTGACTGGCCTTGCAGATGCGCTTTTGATGGTTGGTATTCGCTATGGTTCAGAAGAGGCTGCAGAGCTAACAAAGAGCTGGCTTCATAAGATTGCGCGCTCAGCATATTTGGCCTCTGTAGAACTCGCAAAGGAAAAGGGAGCATTTCCTCTATTTGATGCCGAGCCTTATCTAGCGTCGGGAAGCATGCTTAATATGGATGATGATGTTAAGGCACAGATCAAGCAGCATGGCATACGTAACGCGCTTTTGACTTCAATTGCACCGACAGGAACGATCAGTCTTTACGCTGGAAATATAAGCTCAGGTATTGAGCCAGTATTCGCATATGCATACGCGCGTAAAGTTTTGCAAAAAGACGGTTCCCATACTGAAGAGGAAATCACCGACTATGCCGTGCAAATGTGGCGCAATAAATTCGGTGACAAAAAGCTTCCACAGTATTTTGTGAATGCTCAGACTCTTGCGCCTCTTGATCACATTCGGATGCAAGCAGCGGCACAAAGTTGGATTGACAGTTCTATTTCAAAAACGATCAATTGTCCTGCAGAAATTGATTTTGATTCCTTTAAAGATGTTTATAATGAAGCTTATAAAGCAGGCTGCAAAGGGTGCACCACATATCGCCCCAACGCAGTAACAGGCTCGATACTAAGTGTTTCCGAGACGAGTGAATACGTTTCAGAAACCGAAAGCAGTGCCGAGGTAATTTACACATCGGAGCCTATAGATCGTCCACAAAGCCTTAAGGGAAGAACCTATAAACTCAAGTGGCCGGATAGTGAACATGCTATTTATCTCACGGTGAATGATGTGATTTTAAACGGCTATCTGCGACCCTTTGAAGTTTTTATAAATTCGAAAAATATGGAACATTTTGCGTGGACAGTGGCGCTGACGCGTATGATATCGGCTGTGTTTCGGCGCGGCGGTGATGTGTCTTTTGTTGTTGAGGAGCTTAAGGCTGTATTTGACCCCCGCGGAGGGGCTTGGATTAATGGTAAGTACATTCCCTCTATTTTGGCGGCCATTGGAGGAGCTATTGAAACACACATGATAGCTATAGGTTTTCTTGAAGGTGAAGGCTTGGGGCTGAAGCAAGATCCAAGAGGTGATGTCGTTCGGGTAGGAAACGTAAATACCTGTCCTAGCTGTGGTCAATATGAAATGCGCATGGTCGAGGGATGCATGACATGTGCATCTTGCGGATATTCAAAGTGCAGTTAAAGATGATAAAAGAGTTTCTTAGATCATCTTAATGTTACTCAGTCTAGTGCCTGAAGCCTTAATGGAATTGTAGGATTTTTTAACTTATTCTAAAACGAGAGTCTTTAACATCGTCCGAAAACTCGGCGATAGTGTCTTTGGCTTATTAGTCGCAGCATCCACTAAGACCTGAACGAAAAACCCTTCTGCAAAAGCGCTGATTTGAGCATTTCGGAAAAGACCAACCTCGTATCTCCATGAAGAATTACCAATATATCCAATCCTGAGTCCAGCGTGAATCATATCAGGATAACCTGCCTCGGCATGATAAATGCATCCGCTCTCAACAACTAGAAACCGAATGTTGTTCCCGCTTTCATCAAAGATACC
>CACPHA010000072.1 GCA_902633655.1 Paracoccaceae bacterium | reverse complement strand
AGTTTTCTAGCGTGTTCCGAGCATTAACCTTAATGCTTTCCTAATTCTCACGCGCGAACACAGTAAAATTCAGTAAAGTTTTCTTGGCTTGGATATACTTTACGCTAATTCCGATTAATTAGATATCTGGAGTTTTAGAATGAGCAAGAGCGCAAAAAATACCAAAGGTATTGCTTTCATGTTGCTTGCAATGGCTGCATTTGCCGTGGGGGATGTGTTCATAAAGATGGCTGGTCTTTTCTTGTCTTCGGCTCAGATCATGCTTGTTCTTATTAGCAGTGGATTGGTTCTTTATGCCGTTATTGCGGTAATCAGGGGTGATACTTTGAGAGACTCCAGAGCCTTCAAATCTGTTTTATTAATCCGGTATGCCGCGGAAATGATTGGTCTTATGGGTATGATTATGTCGCTCACCAAAGTACCTCTGCCTATCGTAGGCGCGGTTGTGCAGGCGGCACCCATTCTTGTTGCTGGGGGGGCAGTAATTTTTTTAAAAGAAGTCGTCAGTTGGCGCCGCTGGACTTCAATCGCCATGGGGTTCGCTGGCGTCCTTCTTGTTATCCAACCAGGAGAAGAAGGATTTGATTATGTAGTAATGTGGCCAATTTTGGCCCTAGTCGCGTTTTCTGTTAGGGATCTCGTAACGCGATTGACGCCTCCTGATATGTCTTCTGCTAGTATTGCGACTTTCACGATGGCTTCCGCATTACCGTTCACTACTGCATGGGTGTTCTTAAATGGAGAGATGTTTTTGCCACCTGAACTTGACTGGATAATAATTATTTGCATGGTCATTTTTGGGTCTATAGGTTACCTTTTCTTAGTCTCATCCCTGCGTCTTGGAAACTTATCAGCAATAATGCCATTTAGATATTCTCGTATTGTTTTTCTACTTGTTTTGGGCATTTTGATGTTTGGTGAAATTCCTAGTTTTTCGATGTTAATAGGCTCAGCACTAATAGTGGCCTCTGGCATCTACATAATTTGGCGTGAGCGGGTAATAACCTCTCGTCTAAGCCAGAATAGTAAAACTAACGCTGCAGTTAAAATTACCTGATGATAGACTGACAGCCAGCAAGGATTGAAATGTTCTATTTTGTTATCACTTTTTTATTTTGCAAGACCAAAAGTATCGTTGCTCTGCTTACCTGACAATGCTGTGTTTGTGCCCCGTCAGTTGATTTTGCGGAAGCTTTTTTACGACCTACTGTCAAAAACAAGTTTTGGCATTGGTGGGGGCGTTCGCGCCCCTCATCTATTTAGGCAAAAGTTCCAGCTTTCCATTAATCCTCTCGGTGTCACCGTTTGGTGCCCACCAAAATGCAACTGCAACGAACTTTTGTGATCCAATATTTTTGAAGGAATGAACTTCACTTGGAGCGGTCTGAATAACAGTACCTTTGCGTACGATAAAATGTTCATCTCCAAATAAACATTCCGCCTCGCCTTCTAGAACGTAATAAAGTTCCGGGGCGTGGTGACGCGGTGGATATTCCGCACCAACGTCCATTTCTAGCGTGCCGAATATTATTTCATCGTGTTTAATTGCGCCCTGCGGATGAATTATCCTTTTTGCCCTCAGTGTTCGCATCATTTTTTCTGGATAAATTCCTGAATAATCTCCATATTGCACTTCGTCTTCATGGATATATTTTTCCGGTTTTTTATAAAAATCGCCTTTCTTTCGAAGACCCTCGTTCAACCTTTAGGTGAAAAAATTGGCTCTAACAAACGACTTGGAGTCATTTTGATAGAGCCTAGCACAATTTGACTGGCATAAGGGGAGGAAGAAAGTCAACGTGGTTACCTAAAACAACTCCTTCAAAAATCGCACCAATTTGGAGATTACGATGAAGGTCAAGCTTTTACTCAGTATGGCTAAACCAATTGCATCTGATCCAGCAAAAGAAAGGGCTGAAATGAAGGTTGTCGTTAAAATTAAAGCAGTTAAAGGTTCCCACAACTGAGAGTAGGAGTAGAAACTGCTAGTCGGGGAAATCCTTCTGAGGGCCTTAACTTGGCAACAAGTACAAAACACAATCCAAACTGGATAATGCCCCTGCGCTACTCTGAAGATCAAGGGTAACTCCATGCCGCGCAGGGGTTGTCAGATACTTAAAGAACTGACACTTGATTGTTACCATATGGTAGATAAAATTTCAGCATGGCGAGCTGTCTCAGAGACAAACCGCCTCAGAGACAAGCGGTCACAGCGGTGTGATGTCGCGATATACTCCCCTGAATGGCTAGTGTTTTAACTTAACCTGCCGCGCTTGGGACCGCCAATCATCCATTTAAGACTTAACTAGATAAAGCTAAGCGAAATTACAGCGGTATTTAAAATGTGGCGGGTTGTCGCTATAGAAGAATAAACTGTAACTGATCTTTCGTTGCAATACCGCTTAGAATCAGTCAGTGGTCCATCAATTGAATCAGTCTCTATCGGTGATGCGAACAAGCAGATGTAGATTGAGCGTTCAGATAAAAATGCATTAATTGCTAGGCGCATCAATACGGCAATCGCTTTTCTTCTTGGCGCTAGTGAAGACAAACCCTTCCCATGGCAAAAAGCGGAATGCAACTGAGGCTTATATGCACAGCGCGAACAAAATACTTTTACACTTT
The DNA here is from genome assembly GCA_902633655.1 of Paracoccaceae bacterium. Lineage (GTDB taxonomy): Bacteria > Pseudomonadota > Alphaproteobacteria > Rhodobacterales > Rhodobacteraceae > LFER01. The sequence goes on along the minus strand of CACPHA010000072.1, from coordinate 8,456 downwards.
TTAAAACAAAAGTTCTATCAACTTGCTTGTTTTTAAACTTATCAGCATAAGGACTTATTTTGAGAAGACATTAGTACATTCGAAAGATACGAACGTCTTAATGGATATTGGAAGCCAATATAATACTAATGATAAAGCTCCTGTCTTTTTAAATAGGTTCTTGGATAAAATTTAAAGTGTGTACTCGCTATGATGGTCAGTTGGACTACTTTTAAAGTAATATGATAAAACTAGGAAATATAATATAAATCAATGCTTTATTAAAAATTCCTCAGTATTTTGACGGCTAGTAATTAAACGCTAGACCTTTACCAAGTGGTGAGTATATCTTTTAGAAATGATCTAAGAGAGGCTGAATGACTAAAGAAAAGATTGAACGAAAGATTGCGGTTATTCTTGCTACCGATGTCGTTGCTTAAAGCAAACATATGGAGGCTGACGAGAGTGAAACAATTCACAACCTTCGTGCATGCGCAGCTGTCCTGATTAGCCTCTTTGAAAAATATGATGGACGTTTATTTAATACGGGTGGTGACTCTTTTCTGGCGGAATTTCCAAGTGCCTTTTCAGCCGTTGAATGTGCAGTAGAATTTCAACATTCGATAAAGGAAAGAAACTTATTGCTGGATACCCCCGAGAAATTGGAGTTCCGAATAGGCATTAACTCTGGTGATGTTGTTAAAGAAAAAGATAACTTACTTGGGGATGGGGTCAATAATGCTGCCAGACTTGAAGCTCTAGCTCAGACGAATGGCATTACTGTTTCAAAAGTAATATTTGATTACGTCAAGGGAAAAACAAATTATGAATTTAATGATCTTGGATTTCAGAAAGTTAAACACTTTTTCTGAATTCAAGACAAGAGTGGTTTAAATTTACGCCAGATTCCTATGAAAATCACACCGCCATAATAAAACAGCTTGAGGAACAGTTGGGAGACAACCTTCGGTACTTTACAAAATTAAAGGCTGGAACCTATTCTTGAAAATGACTGTTGGAAAATCAATCGATTTAGTTCAAGATAAAGCGCAATTGATCAAGTCGGCGGATTTGGATGTTGCTGAGAACAACGATGTAACCGCATTTAATATATGAGCTCTAGTTGAATTCAGAGTCGGAACTAAAGTTTGTGAAAAGTCAAAGCAGTATGCAAAAAAAACTGCTAATTTAGGCGCCACTGCAGATACATACATCGTCAGTGTCTCTATCTGGGTAGAATGCGTTGATCTTAAGGAAGGGACGCAATTCTTCGAAAAAGCCTTGTGGCTTCAGCCTAATGATAATGGTTGGAATTTAACAAAACGTCTAATTCCAATGTATTATTTGCAAGGTGATTACGAAAAAATTGACGTGTTGGTTGAACCGCATCTTGATGTAGTTGACATCGCACCTGAAATGTTAGAATTTTATGCTTTTTCTAAATTTAAAGATGGACATGAAAGAACCGCTATAGATATGCTGAAAAAAGCAAAGAAATTAGGTATATCAAAGAAATCTTTACAAAGGATTATTCGTGACCCTGAAAAAACAGATGAATTTAATGCACGATTATCTGCATCGGGAGAAATAAATTAAATTAAATTTGCCAATTAAAGTTTTCAATAATTTCTTTGCTTTTGAACAGTATAGATAAGAAGTTCAAGAAGCCAAAGCCAGACGCTAGGATTAGCTGAGATATCGCTACATATTTTTTCTATTCCTGGGTTTAGCCACTGGCTAAATGGTATTTATCCCAGGCTATGCAAAGTGCCATAAACCACCTTAATATAAGCAACTAATACACCAAAATAATTGCCCTTGGCACCTAGGCTTAATAAAGAAAAACTCTGTTTAAAGGATAACTTTCAATAAAACTGAGAATTTTGGGTAATTTTTTTATTTCGCTATATCCCACCAGTCAACTTGAGAACTAGACCCACAAGTGCCCCCTTTTCGTCTGAGGGACGGGCTAGCAAGAGGAAGATGCATTATAATCTTTACTTAATAGGATGACAGGTAGTGGTATTCTGTTTGGCTTCTCGTATAGTTACCGGGGTACGGTTTACACCAATATAGTCTGTCCACCTTTTAACAAAAAATACGGTGGTACTATCATCTGATACATAAATCCTCTTCGCATCACTCACCGAGCCCTCAAGCTTATCATCTGGATTAACCATGGTGGCGACTTGTGTGATTTTACCATTGCTCCAATCCAGCCTTAAACCAGATAAATTTAGCGTAATATCACCTTTCATCCTTAAACCGGAATTGGACCATGGCTGACAATTATAAGTCTGCGCATGCAAACCTGCCAAATGGCTGCAAGGAAAAGCAAATAGGATTAGCGCTGATAGGAAAAGTTTCATTACATAGCCCGACTTCGTTATTAATACCGTGCAGTAACTTTGATCTAGCTTGGACACTGTGTCTATAATAATTTTAACAAGTTAGTTTTTTTGAGCAATAGCCACCAAAGATGGTCGAACCCGAAGGTAGATTCTTATAATCTAGTGCAACATAAACGTTAGGGCTGGCGAGCGGTCTCCACTAAAGTTAGACGTAGGCAGCTAAGATAAAAGAATCGTCTGACCAATGAACTTGGAACAAGGTTCGGTCAACTATTTAATAGCTTTAGAGTAAGGCAAAAACTACCCCTGATTTCCCACAACTCGTAATACTGGCAACAGGCTGCGCACGTTGGCGAATGCGTAATACTATTAGGCCACTTGGCTAACATTTAGCCTAAAGAACAAAACTTCTTAGTGTTGCATGATGTGGCTGCATATAAATCACCACAAAACATGCCTGAGAAATACCAGCTTGCGATCATCAGTTCAGTGTCACTGAACCAGAGAGCACATCCACACGCACTCGGAGCGATACTACTAGAGAACCCTTGCTGCGATTAAGCATGTCGGTGTGGGTCGGCTTTTCGCCCAATTTATGAATTAGTCGAGTTGGCTTTCAAGACTACCTGCAGCTGTCGCTACTACTTTTATTCCTGAAGCTGCCGGACCAGCTGCCCGAATTTTATCCAAGGCTGCCTCACAGTCTTTCTGGCTCTTCCAAAGTGTCATACTGCGCAAAGAGTTTGGAGCAGTTTGAGTGACTCGAAAGTCAGTAGCACCTGCGGCTTTCATTGGTGGCCAAAAATCAGTTGCTAATTTTCTCGCAGTGTCAATATTCCCGTCAAATTCCCAACCAGTAAAAGTAGCGAACATTTCCTTTTCCTTAGTTGTGAACAAATTGAGCGTAACGCGAAAATGACCTGTGATGAAAAGAATGTTGCTCCATTCAATATCTCGGCCGGGACAGAAAATGGTTCGCAAGGTCGATGATAAGACCAGAGTAGCGTTGAAAGAAATGAGTTTGGTTGGGCTTACCGCCCAACCAGCCAACTAACTTGCTGTTACGGTGGCGCCGTAAATTATATCGCTCATATTAAACATGATAAGAAGGTGGAATACCAGCAAAATAGCAGGTACGATATACCCTTCCGCTGTGGCTTTGACGCCTTCCACTTGAGCCCACTTCCCATTCACTGTAGTCCATCCGAATACTAGAAAAAGTGCAGCGTGAACCGTCCCATAAGCAAATACCGCCCAAGCGCCTGCAGGAGACGTAAATATAATTATTGCATATACGATGCCTTGAGCCCCAACGCAACAACCTGTCGCCTTGACCATAAACTCTGATGCTTCTCCAAGACCGTACTGTCCAATAAATGCATCTGTTGCGAGTAAACATCTGTAACTGTAGAAAAGTCCCATTAAACAAGGTATCAAAACTGCTACAAAATTTAATGAACCGCCAAATTCCTCAATCATTTGCTCTCCTTTTTTAATAGCTAGCCGAATGATACCACAGAAATGCCTCTTCGTGAAACGAACGCTGCGCTCACCGAAGCTTACTTCAAAATACGAGAACGCGCTAAAGTTGATCAGCACATGAAGCTTATGAAATTCCAGGCGAGATGCATTCTAGACGTCTACAATAGATCAGAAGGCACTGTATTGATTTTTATTTAACTTTAGAGCGTTACATCATGAAAAATAGAATCTTTATCGTGATAGTGGAGGTTGCGAAATGGATCTTCACCTCAATCATTATAACAGACGATGAATTTGTTGCTAAGTCTCCGCTGTCTCTTCTTTGATTTACGGTTTTCTTAAGCGAAGCCAACCCACTTTTTCAATTTCAATAGAGGTTAAAGAATGAAAGACTTGCTGAGTGAGCTGATTGATCGAATGACAGGCATTATCGACAAGATAGTGGTCGAAAGAGAAGAGCTATGCAATTCTAAAAGTGAAGAAGGTTGAGATTAAACTCGTAGATCATTTAACGGTTATAAGCAAAGCAGCGGAAAGATTTTTGTTGATTTTAACATACGGCCACCCACTTTTTTGGCAAAAATAATATCTAAGATAAACTAGGTCATCCATATGTCATAGACTGGCATTCAGTGGTTGGTTCAAAGCGCAAAAGTTTTGCTTAAGATCGGATAGTTCTTCCACTAGAAAGAAAGGGTAGTTAAGTGTTGGCCATCCTAATTTGATTTGAGGTGGGATGTAGATCAAACTAGAACATCGTGCCCCATATGTCGGTAAATTTTCCCTTCTTTAAAAAAAGTTACCTTGGTTTGCCGTATCCTTTGACCATCTTTTACCCAGTCGTATTAAAAAGTTTAAATATCCTTGTTATCCGTTAAGGTAATTAAATTCGCGTTTCTCAGATCCAATGTGGGTTCTTGAAACCATTCTTCCATTTTCTGAAGAAATTCTTCACGACTGACCACGTCGTATTCTTGTACTGAAACAAAATCTTCATTTAATGTCTGTTTTATGTAACTCATGTCTTTATCTAGTATTTTTTCCAATGCATAGAGGTGGTTCACCATCGATTTCATCCTCAATACTGCTTGATGCGATAAACCTATATACGGTCTAAAATTATGGCAATCAATAATGCCAAGTTTATCAAGCCACGACCTATAAGTGAGGTTTATGCGGTGGGGCAGGGCGAGCTCCAATAAGCATATAGGCACATTTACTGTACATTGCTTACAGGGCATACAGCGTCTCTACGCGTTGTCTGAGCCTTCGGTAGATTGGTCACCGTCTTTGCCATCAAGAAATTTAGTTGCATTGTATCAGACCATGATTTGAATGGTTTACACAGGCCGAGGTTGTTTATGCACTTTTCAACCATTTGAAAAAGTTGGGATGATTTCAGTGTTAATGTCTCGACCGCTATAATTGGGCACAAAAACATGCTCGCACCCTTCTATTAGCTGGTCAATAATCATCTGCCTTGGGGCGCCTGAAAGGATGCAGGTTTATTCTCTTCCAGATACGAGCAGACCATCCTGTTCTTATCAGTCCGTTTTTATCAGAACTGAGAAGGGGCTTATCAGTAGATTGTAGTTTTCCTGAAACATACGTACGATGTTTGAAACCCGCAAATCACAGAGGATCAGAGCCAAGCGACAGACTTTGCAATAAGCTGACGAACTGCAGGCTAGAAGATACTGGTACAGTTCAGGAAAACGCAGTCTGTTGATAGTTCTGTGGAGCTTGGTCTTGTCTTTTGGCAGGACTAAATCGGTTTCCCGCGGCGCAGAATAATTATCAAAAAGCGGAGGGTAGCAGAGTGTGCCCTATGAATTCAGCTTGGAAAGTTAAGTTCTGGTGCCTAAGTTTAAATTAAAGGAGGCTTGAATGAAACGCTTTTCGCTTCTGGATCTTGCGCCAGTACCTGAGGGCCAAACGGCCGGAGACGCTCTTGCCAACACCGTGTCATTAGCCAGATCAGCAGAAGCTTTTGGATATCACCGTTATTGGTTGGCGGAACATCACAACATGCCTGGCGTTGCAAGCTCAGCGACTTCAATTGTTATAAGTCAGGTGGCCGCAGCAACTACCTCGATGCGGGTGGGCGCAGGTGGCATAATGTTACCTAATCACGCCGCACTGGTGATAGCAGAGCAGTTTGGGACACTGGCGACACTATACCCAAACAGAATTGACCTTGGTTTAGGCCGTGCACCTGGTTCTGATCTGGCTACCGCTAGAGCTCTACGCCGGCATATGGTTTCGGATGATAGTTTTCCGCAGGATGTCCTTGAGCTCATAGGGTATTTGGAAGATAGCGAGGGCGAAGCTCTTGTTAGAGCTATTCCTGGGAGCGGTACAAAAGTACCGACATGGATCCTTGGATCTAGCATATACGGAGCACAGTTAGCTGCGCAACTTGGATTACCTTACGCTTTTGCTTCACACTTTGCACCAGCGATGCTAGAAGAAGCTCTTTCCATATACAGACAAACATTTCGCCCATCTAAATGGCTTGATGCGCCGTACGCGATGATTGGCGCCGGTGTTTCTGCGGCAGATACTGATGAAGAAGCCATTTATTTAAGATCATCACAAGTTCAGGCATTCTCTAATCTATTATCGGGTCGCCCTGGAAAACTGCCTGCACCTGTAGATGATTTGGACGCGGTTGTGCCACCTTACTTACAAGCCCAAGTTGCACAAGCTTTATCGTGTTCAGCAACTGGATCTTTAAGCACTGTCAAACTGGAGCTTCAGAAATTGATTGATAGGTATCAACCGGACGAAATCATCCTCTCGGGCATGATACACAATCATTCTGCCAGGGTTGCTTCATTTCGCATTGCTGCACAAGCTTTGTCTGATCTCTGTAATAGCCAAGTTACTGCCTGACTACTTTTACTTTTCGGAATAATTAGACTTTCTAGGGGTAAAATTGGCGTTATTAAATCAAGTTAAGGACTGAAAATAAAAAAGTAAATCCAAAATATGGCGCAAACCATTGAATTTATTTTATAAAATACCGAAACTTTGGCTTTGAGTGTATTTTGAGAAGTTAGCTGAAAGGAGAGTTATTTGAAAAGTTCATTGCCACCTTGAGAAGCCGCGCCACTTAGTACGAAAAGGAGCACGCCGGCAGTGCTCCATCGTATTACTTTTGTCTTATACGCTATCTCCCCCGGAGTTTGAGGCGCATTGTTACTCAGCATTGATACACCACAGCCTGAAAGTAAAAAAGTTGCTGTAAGTATCGCTATTAAAGTTTGTCTCACTTGAAGATCCTTAGTATGCTACCGTGCTTAACTAAAATATACGCTTAATATTACGTTTTGTTTAGGGTACATTTTTCCTTGGGCATCACGCATTTGAAGATTTCTTAATAAAGGCGAAGCGGTATTGGTTATCCAATGTTTTGCTAAAAAAAGATACCTCTATCTTCGAGTGTACCCGTGTTCTTAAGTCCAATGATCTTTTTCTATTTTAGTTATAATTGTTCCTTTACCAGGGACACCGACTGCACTTCTTATTGCTTTAATCTGTTTTCGTTCCTGATATTCTTTTACAACGCTTGGTTACTTTATATCTTTAATTTAATAAACGTAGTTTCTTCAGGGTCTGAACCAGTCTAAATCATTTGTATGCCTAACTGATGCATAATTGGCTTTGGTTAATCCTGAATGCTAAAACATTTATCAAATGCCCTGGAAATAGAAAATGATATGAGAATTCTCATTTTGTCTCGCTTACCTTTCTAAAAGAAATTGACAGGCAAATTTTGTTTTCGGGTTTAAAGAAAATAATGAACGTGGTTGCCTTATTATCATTCCCAGAATGGCTGAGTTCCACAGCAAATGTCTCGTGTACCTTTTATTCTAACTATGTTGCTCAATTGGCGCGAGAGCCTGAAAAAATAAATCAATGATGGATACAGGCCAAGTATCACTCTGTTGGAAGTTAGAAGTACTTAACTTATCTCTTAAAGCACAACAACCGCCGACGAAGTACAGTTTCAAAATGTATACGGTATTAACTAATTTAGGGGCTGTGGAAATTTAGAAACCTTCTTTCCTCATCGGTTGCATTGTTTCCGCGATCTATTAATTTGCATTGGCGCAACCATTCTATCGAATAGTCGTTGGCATCCGTGGCCAACTTGCTTCGGCTATAATCAATTAGTCATTCGAAGGTGCTTAATTTACTTATTATTTCCATCAGTCACTTCCTTTCGCGGTTTTGGGCTTTCATTAACTGATACGCGCACGTCGCAACCCGTTTTGGCTTCGATGTGGGTTTCAAAATTAGATTCAGATTGGATCACTTTAGGAATATCTCCAAATGACCGTAGGCTTTTTACTCTCATGCCTGGTGTTTAAAGCCAAAATTAAAAACGGGTTGTTAATAGAAATATGCATCCAAGTCTCCAAAAATATAGTGAAATAAAGTTTTAAACATCCTATAGACTTACAACCGATCACAGCACAGTAGTCGAATAAATACCAATATGATGAAGCCATGACTGGTTATGCAACTTGTTGTGCAGTGAAGGTCTAAAGAATGGCAGTGGGTTCATGTGATATCTTTGTAACTTAAGATTTTATGAATAGACTGAAAAAGGTTTAACGATATTTACTAAAATTTGGT
>CACPHA010000071.1 GCA_902633655.1 Paracoccaceae bacterium | reverse complement strand
ATCTTGCTCCTAAAGCAACATTACCAAAAAAGCAAAATCCCATCGCCAATTCACGCTCCGCATGATGCCCAGGTGGGCGGATAGCCACAAATGCGTTTTGTGCTGATTGCATCATGACAAGATCAACCGCCTGCAATACACCACCTACCGCGCGAAGTGCAGCTGTAAAAGTACCCGATGACAAATGCGTGTCTGCGTCTATAGCTTCCCATCCGCAGTCAGGGACAGCTTTTTCGATATTGTCGATATAGGCCGCGGGATGAAGCAACAAAATCTCTTCTCTTGTTGCTAACTTGGCCTCTAATCGCATTAAATCAACCGATTGAAGAGCATTTGTAATATATTCCAGTCGTGCCACTTGCTCAGGATGCCCAGGCGGCGTCACGTGTTTCAGGCAATCATCATGAGTAATGAAAGCGGTGGTCATTTTATCCCCTCTTGCATAAACGACATTTGCTGGTCAAAAGACTAGTAAACGCGAATAAAAGACGCAACGCATTTTGCAGCTTCTGACTTAAAATCTATTTTCCATTAAAGATGTAACTTGGCTACATTAGGCCATGCAATTTCACATAGGCAAACGTTTTATCAAGGGCGATTGACGCTCTCTCCAACAACAAATCAATTTCCTCTTCGGATATGATCAACGGTGGTGAAATAACCATTCTGTCTCCAACAGCTCGCATTATCAGGTTCGCTTCGAAACAATGTTCGCGACAAATAAGACCTACTTTGCCCGCCTCCCCATTGAATGGAGCTCGCGTATCTTTGTTCGGCGTCAAAGCGACAGACCCCATCATTCCAACCACTTTGGCTTCACCTACCATGGGATGATCTGCCAAAGTTAGCCATTTGTCTTTAAGATATGGCGCTATTGTTTTCCGCACATTTTCCACGATGCCTTCTTCTTCAAGAATTCGGACGTTTTCATTTGCCACGGCGGCTGCCACCGGATGACTTGAATATGTGTAACCGTGGTTAAACTCATCCATACCGATGACATCTGCAACTGCGTCACTAATAATCGATCCTGCAATCGGCTGGTAACCTGAGCTTAGGCCTTTTGCGATCGTCATTATATCAGGGCGTATATCCAAAGTCTGGCTACCAAACCAATTGCCAGTCCGCCCAAATCCACAGATCACCTCGTCAACGATCATTAAGATCTCATGATCATCACAAATACGCTGGATTTCTGGCCAATATGTGGCCGGCGGGACAATTACGCCTCCAGCGCCTTGAATAGGTTCAGCTATAAATGCTGCGACCCTATTTTCTCCAAGAAAATCTATCGCATCTTCCAACTTTTTTGCCGTTGATTTTCCGAATTCTTCGGGTGTCTGGGCACCTCCACATGACCACCAGTCAGGTTGTTCAATATGATGAATATCTGGAATAGGAAGACCGCCTTGTGAGTGCATATATGTCATTCCACCTAGGGATGCTCCGCCCATTGTTGAACCGTGATAGGCGTTCCGGCGGCTTATAATGACCTGTTTTGACGGTTTTCCCTTGAGCGCCCAATACTGCCTTACAAGCCTGATATTTGTATCGTTAGCCTCTGAACCGGAACTTCCGTAGAAAACATGATTTAAATCATCAGGAGCTAGACGGGCCAACCGCTCCGAAAGCTCAATTACGGGAAGGTGGGTGGTCCGGAAAAAAGTATTATAATAAGGTAGTTCTGACATTTGGCGGGCTGCCACATCAGCCAACTCCTTACGGCCATAGCCAATATTCACACACCACAATCCAGCCATCGCGTCCAAAAGTTGATTCCCATCCGTATCCGTTATGAAAACGCCTTCAGCATTGGAAATTACACGAGCTCCTTTTTTTCCTAACTCGGTGTTTGCCGAAAAAGGCTGAACATGATGAGCAGCATTGCGCCGCTGCAATTCTTCAGTTGGAAACATATTTTTGGCGTTATTCATCCCCCCCCCCTGCTCCAGATTGTTTAGGAGGCTGTGAGTTCAACTTGGGTAACCATATGAACACTTTTTTCGTTGTCAACAAACATAATATCCTTCACTCATTAGTTAGCGATTACTAATTTGAAACCATTACTTAGGCGTTATCTTTCAAATAGCGCGGTCTGCTCTTTAAGAATCTTATTAAAATGACGCTGGTTAAATTTTGGTCACCTAGCCATAAAATGTTGGTGTGCAGCCAAAAAATTTGAGCGATTCGATGGCTGGTAGAAATAAAATCAACTCTTTTAAGTCTCAAGCACATTCTGTTTTATATCAAATTGTAAGGAGAAAAATACCTTAACTTTCTGGAAACTGTAAGCAGGCTAGAATTTGAACTTAAGATAATTTTGCGTATCGGTTCAATAAATGCATCTAGCTAAAACCAGTTGCGAGTAAGCACTTTTTCTGACGTGGCTTCTTGTGGCCTTATAGACAAAACCCAACTAACATACTTTTAATTTTTGTATCCTGATACATTTCAGTAAGAACGATGATTGCTCAATTATCGTAGATAATCTTAAACTTCATATTTATAAAAGTCAGTAAGCCTCTACTAAAGGTATCTCTAAGTTTGAAACGTATTTTTGAGGATATCGCTTACAAAGAGGGAACAGTGGCGGACTGCTTTTGGAATTCTACAACCCAAAAGAAACATTTTTCTCCACATCATTCTGACACATATTGTGATGTAGCTATTATTGGCGCAGGATTTACTGGTATTTCAGCAGCATATCATCTTGCACAAAAAAAGTGTCAGTTGTTTTGCTGGATGCTGAGTCACCAATGTTCGGAGCAACACGTCGCAATGGAGGGTTTTGTTGCCTTGGAGGCAGTAAAGCAAGCGTTGCATATCTAGATCAGAAATTTGGGAAACCCGAAAGATTGCTGTACCGCAAAGCAGAGGCAGAGGCGGTAGCTTTGGTGAGCCGTCTTCTGAAGACTAATCAGATTGATGCCGATAGGCACTCTGATGGTGAGACCCTAATGGCCCATCGTCCTAAAGATGTTGAAGCCATGATGAATGAAAAAAATACCATCCGCGAAAACTATGGGGTAGATCCGGTTTTTTATCCAAAAGAAGAACTTTTACAACACGGCTTTGGGGGCCAGTTTCATGCAGCAATGACCACGCCAATCGGCTTTGCGCTAAATCCTCGTAAATATGCAGATGGATTACTCGATGCTGCGATGGGTTATGGTTTTAAAGTTTACGGGCACTCTCCTGTCATAAAAATCGAAAAAAATTTGGTAGCTTCAGACTCACAACCCCGAAGGCACAGGTCCATGCCGCAACAACTATCGTTGCAACAAATGGATATTCTAGCGAAGACCTACCAGACTGGATGCGAGCCCATTACATGCCAGTTCAATCCTCTATCGTTGTCACTAGACCCTTATCGCAAGATGAATTGACTGCACAAAATTGGACTGGCGAGCAGATGGCTTACAATACGCGCAATTTCTTACATTACTTCCGTCTTTTACCGGACCAACGGTTTCTTTTTGGTATGCGAGGTGGACTATTTGCGACAAATACAAACGTTCGGATTATCAAAAAAGAAATCCGGCGAGATTTTCAGAGAACTTTTCCTGAATGGGCGAACGTTGATATTGAGCATGAGTGGTACGGTTTACTGTGCCGGAATCGCTCCAGAACTCCCTATGTGGGACCAATACATAACATGTTAGGAGCATTCGCTGGATTTGGTTATCATGGTAACGGAGTTGCCATGGCCAGCTATTCCGGCGCATTACTCAGTGATCTAGTGATGGGCAAAACACCTGACCTGCCCTATGCAAAACCAATGCGTACGGTTCCAAAGCGTTTTCCACTAGGGTCATATCGCCGCCATCTCCTGCGCCCGCTTTACCAGTGGATGGCTTGGCGGGATCGATAAGACGATTTTATCAATTTGATTTTGACAACTTCTATTCAACTCTAAAACACTCCCAATGGGTAGAGAACGCAGCGATGAAGTTAAAAATTAATGCTCAAACTATAAGGACCACTTTACTGGTTGCCAAACAGGATCTCGTACAAATAAAAAACAAGGGCACAAAATAGATTAAAGAAAACAAGAAGAAGTCGTGCAATCACTCTCGTATATAGAAACTAGAGCTTTCAAGCCGCTTTTTTTTGCCTAGTAATCAAGAGGTCGACAAAATCCAATCTGGCCGAATGTAATGGCAAGTATACCCGTTGGGGATGCGCTCCAGATAATCTTGGTGCTCTGGTTCCGCTTCCCAAAATTCACCAACTGGTTCAACCTCTGTGACCACCTTTCCGGGCCAGTTACCGCTTGCATCCACCTCTCTTATTATGGTCTCCGCTTCAAGTTTTTGTGAATTATCGGAATAATAGATTGCTGATCGGTAAGACAAACCGCGATCATTACCCTGACGATTAAGCGTACTTGGGTCGTGGATCTGGAAAAAGAATTCAAGCAGATTACGATAACTGACTGTTTTGGGGTCAAATATGATTTCAATACCCTCGGCATGCGTGCCGTGGTGACGATAGGTCGCATTTGGCACGTCCCCGCCTGTGTACCCAACGCGAGTTGATATAACACCTGGCATCTTCCGGATGAGATCTTGCACACCCCAAAAGCATCCTCCGGCCAGAACCGCACGTTTGCTCATACCATATCCTCCACCTGATCAAGATAAACCGCATAGCCTTCTTCCACCATGTCGGTACGGCATATAAATCTAAGGGAGGCAGAGTTGATGCAATAACGCAGCCCGCCTCGATTACTTGGCCCATCCGTGAATACGTGCCCTAAGTGGCTGTCACCATAGCGACTACGAACCTCAGTGCGTGTCATCCCAAGACTAGTGTCACTGACTTCTATGATATGGTCTGTTTCAATGGGCTTTGTAAAACTTGGCCAACCACAACCGCTTTCAAATTTATCAGTAGAAGCAAATAGAGGTTCACCAGATACTATATCAACATAAATTCCAGGTTCCTTATTATGCAGAAGCTTACCTGTACCAGGCCGTTCTGTACCACTTTTTTGGGTGACCCAAAATTCTTCATCACTCAGTGTGGCTATAGCGTCCGGATTACGTTCGTATTTAACCATGAAAGTCTCCACAATTCTAGATCCAATTTAAAATGGGGCCTTGTGATAATAATTAAAGAATTAATTTTGTTAAAGCTCAAGAGATGACAAACTCATCTTTAGAGAAACCTTGTAAATATAAAAGCGCGCTAAGGTCGCCAAAGTTTACCTTCAAGTCACAATTTGCCCCAACTGCAGGCTTTGCACGCATAGCCACCCCTGTTCCTGCACGGCTCAACATTCCTAAATCGTTAGCTCCATCGCCCACTGCAATAACGTCCTTATCTTTTATTGAAAGTCTATCCGTCAACTCTTCCAAAGCTTCAACCTTTGCTTGTTTGCCAAGAACTGGTTTAGCAACCTCTCCCGTCAAAAGTGCGTCTTTAATTATTAGGATGTTGGCTCTATGCTCATCAAAACCAAGCTTTACGGATACATGTTCCGTGAAAGCGGTAAAGCCTCCGGACACTAAAGCTGTGTAGGCACCATGTGCTTTCATCGTTGCAACAAGAATATCTGCACCTGAAACGTACGATATGCGCTCCTCAATTACGGTTTTAATAATGTCTTTAGAAGCTCCTCTCAATAAACCAATACGTTCAACTAATGCCTCAGAAAAATCAATCTCTCCATTCATCGCACTTAAGGTTATCTTTTTTACGGCTTCTCCTACTCCAGCTTCTTCGGCTAATTCATCAATACACTCCTGCGCAATTATTGTACTATCCATATCGGCGATAAGGAGTTTTTTACGACGGCTCTTTTCCTTTTGTAGAATCAGATCTACACCCATAACCTGAAAATCTTTCCAAATCGCCCCGAAATCATTAGGTTGCACTGGTAGCGAAAACTCGGCCGCCTCATACAAAGAAAGAAAATTTATGGCACCACCACCCCAGGCGTTTCTAAGGGTTTCGGCGATTTCCGCGTCCAACTTCCCCGGCTGAGCTATAAGAGAGGCCACAAACATTGAATTTTATTACTCTAATACACTCCATGCTCCTCTAGGTCTATTGCCGGAAAGTAAGATAGATGTCACGCACATTATTCAAAAAGCAACCTTTAAACGAAGCTATCAGAGTTTATCGATAGAACAGAAGATTCAATGGAGCGAAAAACAAAATTATTTCGAATCATATACTTATAACTTGAATCATAAAACAGCATCGTTATAATTACACGTGGGCCAACCCTCCCCAACGAGGGGCATCTATCTGGAAGGATACATTTATGAAAATTCAAAAACCTGCCAAGCGGCCGGTAAATCCTTGTTTTTCGTCTGGGCCTTGCGCCAAAATTCCTTCTTTTGAACTTTTAAATCTAAGAGATGCCTCTCTTGGTAGATCGCATCGATCAAAAATTGGAATGGCCAAATTAAAAGCAGCAATAGATGGCACAAGAGAGATATTAGGAATTCCGGCTCACCATAAGATTGCAATCGTTCCTGCCTCTGACACCGGGGCGGTCGAAATGGCAATGTGGTCCCTTTTGGGTGCCCGCAAAGCTACAATGATCGCTTGGGAAAGCTTTGGTGCAAATTGGATCACGGATGTTGTGGAACAACTTAAAATCAATGCCGAAGTACGAATAGCCGCGTACGGTGATATAGTGAAAATGGATAGCATCGATTATGGAAGTGATGTGGTTTTTACATGGAATGGAACAACGTCAGGAGTACGCCTGGAAAACGGAGACGCAATTCCAGCAGACCGCGAAGGTCTGACAATTTGCGATGCCACGTCAGCTGTCTTTGCTGCAGATTTGCCTTGGGATAAATTAGATGCTACAACATTCAGCTGGCAGAAAGTACTGGGGGGGGAAGCCGCGCATGGCATGCTGATACTAAGCCCCCGTGCGATCAAACGTCTTGAAAACTATACGCCGCAGTGGCCATTACCTAAAATTTTCCGGCTTACCAAAGGTGGCAAGCTCATAGAAGGAATTTTCGAAGGCGCAACAATAAATACACCCTCCATGCTAGCCGTGGAAGACTACCTTGTCGCATTAGACTGGGTGCGTTCCATAGGTGGCCTAAAGGGGTTGATTTCGCGGGCTGATCTGAACGCCAGTGCTATTGCAGACTTCGTGGATAAAAATGACTGGCTCGAATTTTTGGCCAAGGACCCAGAAACGCGATCCAACACTTCTGTCTGCCTGCGTTTAACTGATGATCGAATAGAAGATGCCAGCGCCTTCACTGCAGCCATCATAGAAAGGCTGGAAGTGGAAAGGGTCGCGTATGATATAGGCGCCTATCGCGATGCTCCCGCAGGGTTGCGCATCTGGTGTGGCGGTACGGTGGAAATTTCAGATATCAAGGCATTACTACCTTGGCTTACATGGGCTTTTGAATGCGAAATTAGGCAGTCAACGAATACCAAATGAGGCTGTAAAGTTTTATTTTAGTGGAGGAACGCACAATATGGCACCTAAAGTCCTTGTTTCTGACAGACTGTCCGCCACCGCTATACAGATTTTTCGGGATCGCGGTATAAATGTTGATTTCGAACCTGAACTTGGACGAGACAAAAACCGTTTACATGCAATAATCAGCGAGTACGATGGTCTGGCCGTACGGTCAACAACCAAAGTGACAGAAAAAATCCTTAACGCAGCAACAAATCTTAAAGTAGTTGGTCGTGCCGGGATTGGTATAGACAATATCGACCTCAACGCAGCGAGTAAAAACGGGGTGATCGTAATGAATACACCGTTTGGAAATATGATCACAACAGCAGAACATACCATTGCAATGATGTTTGCAGTATCGCGCCAAATCCCAGAGGCAAACGCTTCAACACATGCCGGAAAATGGGAAAAATCGCGGTTCATGGGTGTGGAACTTACTGGCAAGGTTATCGGCGTAATTGGAGCTGGTAATATAGGAGGAATCGTCTGCGACCGAGCACTTGCGCTTAAGATGAAGGTTATCACCTTTGACCCCTACCTGAGTGAAGAAAAGGCTCAAAAGATGGGGGTCAAAAAGGTGAAGCTTGATAGTTTGCTACAAGTGTCTGACTTTATTACCCTCCATGTACCATTTACCGATCAAACTAAAAACATCCTAAGTCGGAAAAATCTTAACAAAACTAAAAAGGGCGTGAGGATTATCAATTGCGCCCGAGGTGGATTGGTTGATGAAATTGCATTGTCAGAACTGCTGTTATCAGGTCATGTAGCCGGTGCCGCCCTCGATGTCTTTGCCGAAGAGCCTGCAACTAAAAATCCATTGTTCAACCTCTCAAATCTCGTGTGCACGCCTCACCTTGGCGCCGCAACAACTGAAGCGCAGGAAAACGTTGCTCTACAAGTCGCCCAGCAAATGTCAGATTACCTCTTAACAGGTGCAGTGACTAATGCCCTTAATATGCCGTCTGTAACCGCAAAAGAAGCTAAAGTTATGCGACCTTGGCTGCGGTTAGCAGGCCATTTGGGCAGCTTCATTGGACAGCTGACAGATGAGCCAATAAAGGCCGTGAATATCATTTACGATGGTTCCGTAACTACAATGAATATTGAGGCGCTCAACTGTTCTGTGATAGCCGGCATCCTAAAAAACGCTATTCCATATGTAAATTTGGTAAGCGCGCCCTTCATTGCAAGAGAACGTGATATTAAAATCAGCACCACTAATCAGGATAAGTCCGGCACTTTTGAGGGATATGTAAAAGTAAATGTGGTAACCGAAGAAAGAGAGCGTTCTATTGCCGGCACAGTCTTTAGCGATGGAAAACCCCGATTTATTCAGATCAAGGGCATAAATATCGATGCGGAAATCGGCCATCATATGCTTTACACCACAAACAAGGATGCCCCTGGCGTAATAGGCACATTAGGGCAAATCATGGGCTCAAGTGGAGTAAACATCGCAAATTTTACTTTAGGTCGTGCCAGAGAAGGAGGAGAGGCCATCGCGCTCCTCTACTTGGATCACCCAGTGGATGAAAAGGTAGTCAAACAACTTTCTTCCACAGGCGTATTTCAGCAAATTAAACCACTTGAATTTGATGCAAGTTAAAAAACGTTTCTCACAAAACGGAATGGGCAAATTTAAGGTTTAACTCACCCATGCAGTTTTTGCCGAGCGATTTTGCGGTATCTTGGTAATTATGAAGGCGTCTTCGCAGATCGCGCTGGAAATCGACACGCGGACTGTGGAAATACTTCACTGTGAAAACAAGCATTTTTTGATGGCAGGATAGCCTAGAAACCTGTTTTATCTTAGTCTCCTAACAGTTGGTGGTTAGAGAAGAATTTGATTAAACATAAATGTACGCCCTTGCATCAAAGGCAGAATTCAAGCTATGGCATCGGGATGTTTACCATAGTAGCACTTTACCAATTCACGCACTTTGATGACCCAGCCGCCCTTCAGGCACCGCTTCAGGAAAAATGTAACTTTCTGGACATAAAAGGTTCCTTACTTTTGGCGCACGAAGGGATAAATGGGACAATAGCTGGATCGCAGGTCAGCATTGATCAAATTCTGCAACATTTAAAATCACTACCTGGCTGCAGAGAGCTTCAATACAAGGACAGCAGAGCGAGGTATCCCCCTTTCCCACGCATGAAAGTGAAACTTAGGAAAGAAATTGTCACCATGGGGCAACCTGTTGTGGACCCAAAGACAAGGGTCGGCAATTACGTTGAGCCTAGGGATTGGAATGAGTTCATCTCCTCCCCAAATGTATCAATTATTGACACACGCAACGATTATGAAATTGAGATAGGAACTTTCGGAGGGGCAATCAATCCCGAAACTAAATCTTTTCGCGATTTTCCGCAATGGTGGGAAGAAAACAAAGCCCGATTTCACGATAAACGCATTGCAATGTTTTGTACTGGCGGCATAAGATGTGAAAAATCCACCAATTACTTACTTGGACAAGGAGTAAAAGAAGTTTTTCACCTCAGAGGAGGTATTCTGAAATATCTTGAAGAGGTTCCTGAAGCAGATAGTAAATGGAATGGAAAATGTTTCGTCTTTGACGCTCGGGTATCCGTTGGACACGGCCTTAAGGAAGGACCGCATAGCCTATGCTATGCTTGCCGTAGACCTATAATGCCCGAGGACCAAAACCGGAAAGAATATGAACATGGCGTTGCCTGTCATCAGTGTACGCATGAGAAATCCAAGTATGACAAACAACGTTTCCGTGAGCGCCAAAAGCAAATTCAACTTGCCCGCAAACGCGGCAAAAGCCATATGATTGGGCACGATGGGAACTGACTATTACTTTCTAACCAGTCGAACAATTCTCTAAGTTAACTTTTAAACGAATTGTTCGCTTATCAAACGCTCTTCAAGTCCATGACCAGGATCAAATAAAAGCCTATGAACAATACTTCTTTCCGAGGCTATCTCCACCCTTTGCACTTCATCAAAGGATTTACTATCCGCGTCTGCCCGAACGGGTCGTTTTTCTGGTTCAAGCACCTCAAACGCCACATGGGCCTTTTGCGGCAATAATGCCCCACGCCAGCGGCGTGGGCGAAAGGCATTCAAAGCAGTTAAAGCAAAAACTTCTGCATCAATGGGTAAAATAGGTCCATGAGCTGAATAATTATAGGCAGTAGAGCCGGCGGGCGTTGCTAACAAAACCCCATCACAAACCAGTTCATCCATCCGCGTACGTCCATCGACAGAAATCCGGAGCTTTGACGCCTGTGGGCCAGCTCGTAGTAGAGATACTTCGTTGATAGCTAGTGCTTTATGCACTGCTCCGTTCCTACAGATAACCTTTATGGACAAAGGATGTATCTCTGCCCTCTCCGCATCACACAAGCGCATCAGTAGGTTAGATTCATGATATGCGTTCATCAAAAACCCTATAGTCCCTCTGTTCATACCGTAAACTGGAAGTTTATAGGCGTTTGTTGCATGCAGGGTTTGGAGCATAAAACCATCGCCGCCTAGCGCAACAACTACATCTGCGTCCTCGAAATCTGTCTGCCCATAAAGTCGAACCAGAGCATCTAGCCCTTGCTGGGCCACGTCCGTTGTAGTGGCAGTGAATGAGACACGTTCAAACATGAAGCTTTAGCAATTCTATTTTCTTTCGTTCCCCGTAACAAAAACAATAAGAGGGTGCAAACGCCTATAGCGGCCAGTTAAAAACTCTTACGGCGCCGATTTATAT
>CACPHA010000070.1 GCA_902633655.1 Paracoccaceae bacterium | reverse complement strand
GACTGGTACGCCTGCCGCGATTCTTCCCATAACTGGAAGGTCCATTGCATGCATTGTTTCAACGTTCATATTAATTCTAAATTTTCAAAGAAAGGTTGTTCGCCGATGAGCGAGATCGTGACGCGCATTGCCCCTTCTCCGACCGGGTATATGCATATCGGAACTGCCCGCACTGCTCTGTTCAATTGGCTTTATGCCAGAGGACGTGGTGGCAAATTTTTACTGCGGGTGGAAGATACTGACAGGGGACGCTCAAATAGTGAAGCGACGCGAGCAATTTTTCGAGGTATGGAATGGCTTGGACTGCATTTTGATGGGGACCCTGTATTTCAGGCAGATCAAGCCGCGCGCCATGTAGAGATTGCGCATCATTTGCTAACTCAAGGAAAGGCTTATAAATGTTTTTCCTCCCAAGAGGAGATTGAGACTTTTCGAGACAATGCACGTAAGGAGGGCCGCTCAACCCTTTTTCGAAGCCCTTGGCGGCACACTGCAGCTTCAAATCATCCAGATCGTCCGTTTGTTATTAGGATCAAAGCACCTCAAAATGGTAAAACAATAATAAAAGACAAAGTACAAGGCGATATAACCATCCGAAACGATCAAATAGACGATATGGTTCTTTTACGTGCCGATGGAACACCAGTCTATATGCTTGCTGTGGTGGTCGACGATCACGATATGGGTGTCACCCACGTTATTCGCGGGGATGATCACCTTAACAACGCTGCCCGCCAAATGTTAATATATTATGCAATGGAGTGGCCTTTGCCCACCTATGCCCATGTCCCGCTTATTTTTGGTGAAGATGGTAAGAAACTGTCGAAGCGCACCGGAGCCACTAGTTTAGAGGACTACCAACAAATGGGATATCCCGCTTCTGGGATGCGCAATTACCTGTCACGGCTCGGATGGAGCCATGGCAATGCCGAGTTTTTTACAGATAAGATGGCAAAAGACTGGTTCGATCTTAGTGGTATTGGTAGGTCACCCGCTCGACTAGACTTTAAAAAACTCAAAAACCTTTGTGGTCAACACATTGCAAAAACAAGTGATGCTGCACTGCTGCATGAACTGTCTGAGTATTGCAAAGTAATCAGAAAAGACATATCTGACGAAGAGCTAAAAAGTAAAATTGGGCCAGCCCTTTACTGTATAAAAGAACATGCGAAGACATACATTGAACTGCTTGAAAAATCACATTTTTGCCTGACAGAACGCCCAATTCATCCTGATGAAAAAGCTGCCAGTTTACTTACTGGGGATGCACTACAAATGATCAAAACATTGACGCCGCAGCTGCAAAATGCTACGTGGACACGAGAAGATTTAGAAGTAATTTGCAAGATTGTAACCGTCACGTTTAACACGAGCTTCGGAAAATTGGCTGGTCCACTCAGGGCTGTTATTGCTGGAAAAACTTCAACGCCCAGTGTGTTTGATATGATGGTGGTTTTAGGAAAAAAAGAAACCATTGCGCGGCTCAAAGACGTAGAACATAAAATATGGCATGTTGAAAAGTGAGCGCGCATAAGGCTTTTGAGAGGTCCCATCGAAGTCCGCTTATAATTATAGATGGCCAGATCACAAGTTTAAAAAGAGGAAGTTATGGCTGACGAAAAAAAAGTCGCAAAGTTAAGCCTTGATGGCAAAGAGTACACCCTGCCTATCCATTCGCCCAGCGCAGGCCCAGATGTAATTGATATTCGGAAACTTTATGCCGAGGCTGGCGTCTTTACCTACGACCCTGGTTTCACCTCAACGGCCAGTTGTGACAGTGAAATCACATTCATCGATGGTGCCGCAGGTGAACTTCTACACCGCGGCTATCCAATAGACCAACTTGCTGCAAAATCGCATTACCTGGAAGTTTGCTATCTTCTACTTTATAAGGAACTTCCATCACCAGCCGAATTGGAAGATTTTGAAAGCCGTGTTACACATCACACTATGATTCATGAACAGATGATGTATCTGTTTCGTGGTTTCCGCCGAGACGCACATCCGATGGCCATTATGACGGGTGTAGTTGGAGCGATGTCTGCCTTTTACCACGATAGTATAGACATAACTGACCCATGGCAACGCGAAGTCGCTTCAATTCGTTTGATTGCGAAGATGCCAACAATTGCCGCGCATGCCTACAAATATACTGTAGGTCAACCATTTGTATACCCACGCAACGATCTGGATTTTGCATCTAACTTTTTGCGAATGTGCTTCGCAGTACCGGCAGAAGAATATGAGGTCAATCCAGTCCTTAGTCGCGCAATGGACCGCATTTTTACTTTACATGCAGACCATGAACAGAACGCCTCGACCTCCACGGTACGGCTGGCATCAAGTTCAGGTGCCAATCCTTTTGCCTGTATCGCCGCAGGCATTGCCTGTCTTTGGGGTCCGGCGCACGGTGGCGCCAATCAAGCCTGTCTAGAAATGCTCCGCGAGATTGGCTCAGCGGATCGTATTCAAGAGTTTATAAAACGGGCAAAGGACAAGAACGATCCTTTCCGTCTAATGGGCTTTGGACATCGTGTGTACAAAAATACTGATCCACGTGCAAAAGTTTTAAAGCAATCCGCCGATGAAGTTCTTGAACTCTTGGGAATTGACAACAACCCACTCCTTCAAGTTGCAAAGCAGCTCGAACAAATGGCGCTTAATGATTCGTATTTCATTGACAAGAAATTATTTCCCAATGTGGACTTCTACTCCGGCATCATCCTTGAGGCGATTGGCTTTCCAACTTCCATGTTTACACCAATCTTTGCCGTAAGCCGCACAATTGGTTGGATTTCTCAATGGAAAGAAATGATTGCAGATCCGCAAATGAAGATCGGCCGTCCTCGTCAACTCTACCTTGGGTCAACGTTAAGAGATTATGTAGATATCGAAAAACGTTGAGATTAAGCGCCATTTTCCAAGACCTTTTTGACAAGTGGTCCCGCGTGCGACCCCATTCTTAGTGACTTAGTTAATGGGTGCGAGTATTTTTAACGTCCTTCAAAATTTGCAGAGCGTTTTTGGCTGAAAGCTAGGACACCTTCTACAAAGTCTCGCGTTTGACCGCACTCCTTTTGCAAACGAGCTTCCAATCCGAGTTGTTCGTCCATCGAATTTTTCAAAGACTGGCGCAGTGCTTTTTTAATGTTCTGATAAGCCACCGTTGGTCCTGTAGCAAGTTGTACAGCACGCTCCTTCCAAGTTTGTTCAAACGCCTCATTCGGTACAGCTTCCCAGATTAAGCCCCATTGCTCTGCCTGTTGTGCATAAATTTTTTCGGCAAAAAGTGAGGCCCCCATTGCCTTAGCCATCCCCATCGCACGTGGCATTATATAGGTACCCGCAGCATCAGGCATGAGACCAATCCGCGTAAAGGCCTGCATTAAATAGGCTGAGTGGGCCGCGATCACTACATCTGAGGACAGTGCAAGATTTGCACCCGCTCCAGCCGCTGCACCGTTCAGTGCCGTGATTGTTGGGACCGGACAGTCAATGATTGCGCGCAGCATCGGTTCATATTCATCGCGTAGCGTTCGTTCCAGATCGACACTGGCAGCATTCGTTCTATCACCAAGGTCCTGACCAGAACAGAAGGCTTGGCCAACACCTGTTATTACGACAACACGAGCCTCTTTGCCTAAGTTTTTTACAGCATCGCAAATTTCCGCACGCATCTGAGTATTGAGAGCGTTCATAACCTCCGGTCGGTTGAGAATTACGCAAGCAACATCATTTTCCAGCGAAACGTCCAAAGTTGTGTAATCCATACTCACGCTCCTTGTGCAAACTTAATTTGATATCAATCTAGAGTAAAAAATTATGCAAAGGAAACCCTGCGTCAACGATTTAATATTTTTTCTAGTTTCCTTTTTTCCTTATCACTTAATGTTTCATTCACGTTTTTTTCGCGCGCGGCTTGGCCTCTAATAAAGAAAAAACCCATAGCCAAGCCAATTAACAAGAAAATGGGTGCAGTGATCCATAGCATAAAGTTGGATCCAGTCAGACTTGGTTTAAGAAGCACGAACTCCCCGTATCGCGCGACAATGAAGTCAATAACTTCTTGGTCGTTATCTCCTTCCACAAGCCTTTCCCTTACCAAAATTCGGATATCAGCAGACAGGTCGGCAGAGCTTTCGTCAATACTCTCGTTTTGGCAAACAGGGCAGCGGAGTCCTTTGGAGATATCCCTGGCTCGCTCTTCAAGAACTTTGTCTTGCAGTACCTCGTGGGGTTCAACTGCGTAAACGTTAGAAGCCGATACCAGAAAAGCGATTAAAACTACGAATTTCATTCAGCCGGTCTTGCCTGCGGATGCAACGTAGTTTTGCGCGTCGCTGCAGCTATGCGTAGACGGCGATCGCTAAGACTCAACAACCCTCCCATTGCCATAAGCATAGCTCCTCCCCAAATCCAGCTAGCCAGTGGTTTAATATAACTTCTTACAGTCCAACCGCCACCGTCATGTGGTTCACCCAGAACTATGTAAACATCACGGAAAAATCGATAATCGATTCCTGCTTCCGTTGTTTGCATCTTTGCAATTGGATAGAAACGCTTTTCGGGTTGCACGGTCGCTATAAATCGACCATTTTTACGCAACTCCACGTCTCCAATATTTGCTTGATAGTTTGGCCCTATGTAGCGCCGTACATCTTTCAAAGTAATCTCGTAAGCACCGAGGCTCCATGTCTCTTGCATGTCTACCACACGAATATCTTCCTTTGACCAAGCCAGAAGACCTGCGATGGCCATCATGGTAACACCAAGGCCACTATGAGCCAAAAATTTTCCCCAATCTGCGCGTGGGATTCGCAACAGGCGGCTGAGATCGTTGGCACGGACAGCACGCAACAACAGGTCAGAAAACGCTCCAGAAAGCAGCCACGCCCCCAAAAATAGACCTATTGGTGCGTGAAGGCTTTTCCCGGTTTGAAGTGCCCAAGCCAATCCTGCCACTGCAAATGCAAAAATGAGAGGAATTCTTAAAGAAAGAATTATTTTATAAATCCCGCCGCGTTTCCAAGGCAGCATTGCGCCAATCGGAAGTATAAGACCCAGTACAACCATTACCGGAGTGAAGGCTACATTAAAAAACGGTGGCCCAACGCTAAGAACTCGATCAAAAAAGATCTCTGCTATTAGCGGCCATATCGTTCCCACAAAAACAATAAAGGCGGACACGGCGAGGAGAACGTTGTTTAAAATTAACGCACTTTCGCGACTTGTAAACGCGAATACACCTTCATTTTGCATCTGCGGAGTACGCATCGCAAAAAGTATTAGCGCACCGCCGACAAAGAATGTCAAAATCGCAAGGATAACCACACCTCTATCCGGATCATTAGCAAAGGCATGTACAGAGGTCAGAAGGCCAGATCGAACAATAAAGGTACCGAGAAGTGAAAAACCAAAAGCCAGGATGGCAAGAAGAATAGTCCAAGATTTAAGGCTTTCGCGCTTTTCCACAACTATGGCCGAATGCAGTAAAGCCGCTGCCAGCAACCAAGGTATGAACGATGCATTTTCCACTGGATCCCAAAACCAAAAGCCGCCCCAGCCCAGTTCGTAGTAAGCCCACCAACTACCAAGCGCTATTCCGATGGTTAAGAAAATCCATGCTGCTAGGGTCCAAGGCCGTACCCAACGCGCCCAAGCCGCATCAACGCGACCTTCGATGAGAGCCGCTACCGCAAAAGAAAATGTAAGACTAAGACCAACATATCCCAAATATAAAAATGGCGGATGAAAAGCGAGACCCGGGTCTTGGAGAAGCGGGTTCAAGTCTTGCCCATCAAATGGTGGGGTAGCCAGGCGGAGAAAAGGATTCGATGTGAAGATAACGAACCCTAAAAAAGCAACTCCGATGGCTCCTTGAACGGCCAAAACAGTAGCTCTAAAACGATGCGTGAGATTACCACCAAACCACGCAGCGCTTGCACCAAACAGAGACAAAATCAATACCCAAAGCAGCATGGAACCTTCATGATTACCCCAGGTTCCACTGATTTTATAAATCAAAGGTTTAAGTGAATGTGAATTCAAAGTTACCAGTCTCAGTGTAAAGTCCGAGGTAACAAACGCGTGAACGAGTGCAGCAAACGAGCTTGCAATTAATAAAAATTGAGCTGTAGCTGCTGTTTGGCTAAAACTCATCAAGCCATGATGATTTAAACGGACACCAACCAGCGGTAGTGATACCTGCAAAATGGCAACCATAAACGCAAGCAGTAATGTATAATGTCCGAGCTCAATGATCATAAATTGAGTATAGATACAATCTGCGTTCAGACCATACTGAATTCTTGGCTATTTGTCGCGCTTTCGCGCTTTTTTGAAAGTTTCAAGGGTCACGATTGGCTCAATGATTGATATTTTTTCATTCAGTATTAGCGGCGGTGCATATTACTTGCATTATTTCTTACTTTTTTGATAAATACCCTGGTCTTTTAGTGCTTCAAAGACTTCCTTGGGCATGTAGGACTCATCATGCTTTGCAAGAATCTCTGAGGCGATAAAAATACCCTCTTGCATTTTCCCCATTCCAATCATCCCTTGGTTCTCGGCAAAAAGATCAGGCAGCACCCCTTTAAATTGCACCTCTAAACTAGTGTTTCCGTCAGTTACACGAAAAAGCAATATCCCATCCTTATCACGCCGAATTGATCCCTTTTCAACTAGACCACCGAGACGAAAAATCTCACTCAAAGTTGGTGGTTCTTCTATCACCTGCGTTGGTGAGCGAAAATAATTGATACCATCTCGCATTGCATAACCAATAAGTCCCGTTGCTACCGAAAGCGCAACGAAACTTAGCATTATGAGTTGTATTCTTCGCTTTTTGCGCAGGCTTTTCATTTTATGGATCTATTCATTATGGAAAAATCGGTGTTGCCATTAAACCGGATGTTTCTTTTTCTCCAAGCATGAGATTCGCATTTTGTATAGCCTGACCGCTGCTACCTTTTGTCAAATTATCCATAACACCAATCACTATTGATCTTCCCTCAATGCGATCTCCTGTCACACCAATGTGACAAAAATTAGACCCCCTTACGTGGTGAGTGCCCGGGATCTCACCAAATGGAAGGATAGAAAGAAAAATTTCATTTTCATATGCCTCCCCCAATGCTGCGTGTACCTCTTTGGGATTACCACGAACATAACCTGTCGCTAAAATACCCCGATTAGCTGGGATAAGATGCGGAGTGAACTGGATCCTTACGGACTTTCCTGCAATGGCACTGAATTCCTGATCAAATTCACCTAAATGGCGATGAGTCCCGCCAACAGCGTATGCATTATAACCTTCTGAAAGTTCTGCGTGGAGCAGATTTTCTTTAAGTGACCGCCCTGCCCCCGAAACCGCACATTTCATATCCAAAATAATTTCATCCGCGTCAATTACATCCTCAGAGAGCAACGGACGCAGCATATATTGACCGATGGCTGCGTTACATCCTGTTCCCGCTACAAGTTGGGCGGTACTAATTTGTTCGCGGTAAAACTCGGTCAGTCCATAAATGGCATGTTTTTGCGTCTGCCTAGCAATGTGTGGATTTCCATACCAATTTTCATAGGTCTGAGGATCACGAAGCCTAAAATCTGCACTAAGGTCAATTATCTTCAAACTAGATGGTAGTTGGGAAATCACCTCTTGAGAGGTTCTGTGCGGTAAGGCACAAAAGCACAAATCGATATATTCAAAATTCACCTCATCAAGGTGCGTAAGATCAGGTAAGTTTAGTTGTCGTAGATGCGGAAAAACCTCCGACATTGATTTTCCAGCCTTACTATTAGCAACAAGAGATGCAATTTTAAACGTGGGATGCGTGGCAATAAGACGGATAAGTTCGGCTCCAGTGTAGCCCGATGCACCAATAATCAAAATTCTATGGGTCATAATATTCTCTAATTTTAATATTCAAAAAATTTTAAACAGCTTCAAAAACAATGTGTTGCTCCAAAAATTGGGAGCCTTGTGACTAACAATCTGAAAGACTTGCAACGACAAGAGCTGCTTGTGGAAAGACTTTGAGCTGTGCCCCTAATGCGGATCGGAATACATCCGGAAGGCAGTGGCAATGCCTGCGTCCCAGAAAGGCGAACTCTAGTTTCGGCATTTTGCGTAAAATCGTGCCGTAGCTGCGTACTAGCGCCTCGGCAAGTATCAATATCCATCTTCAACGGCTTCAACGAGCTCAGCTTCAACATCAAATGCGATCGCCCGAATTGCCAACTCTCTCTGAAAAGAGCGGCCAGTAAATGTGGCTGGCGTAGCAAATAGCGAACCGTTTGCAAATTTAACTTTCTAGGTTGGCTAATTGTCATCCCAAGTGCACCCAGTTAAAGCTTCAATTTGAGGCTCAAATATGCCAAGGACGAGCTTACTATTTGGAACCCAAATTCCTATATTCCCCGAAGTACTACGGCAGAGGCCGGGTTGCAAGCTGAGAACACTAAATAACACCCCTCCCGACACAAATGCAAGACGGCCAGTGTTTTTTAACTAAAGATTTCCACGGCTTTGTATGCGCCATAAGGTTCCTGAGCGCTGTTGGCAAAAAAGACATAGTCTATTTCAATTTGGAGCAAGTGAGATACTTTCATGAAGGGTTAGCCCACCTAGCCCAGGGCCAAATAAACCAATCGGCATCATTCACATCTAATTTACACAACCGGAAGCAATTAATCGAAAGAAGAAAACAACAATGTCTATTTTAGGCCCCTAAAATCCTATTTGAGTAAAAATATGAAGTTGCTCGGATTAAGCAATTTCAAAAACGCTCACCTTATTCAGCCGCACGACTCAGACCATACCTTGGATTTTTTAGTATATTCAAAAGCTCTCTGCGTCTTTTTGCTGCTTTTAGTTCATTAGCACGTTTGACGGGTCCGAAACCGCGGATGAAAGTTGGAAGTTCAGCCAAAGCGACAATAGCGTCTTCAGTCTCTTTATTTAGCTGCGGTAACACTTTCAACATATCACTTTCGTATTGCTGGATCAAAGCCCGCTCCATTTTCCGCTCAGCTGTATACCCGAAAATATCCAGTGGAGTTCCCCGCAAAATCTTGAGCCAAGCTAAAATTGGAAATATCCTTTCCATAAATGGTCCAAATTTTCGCTTCAAGGGACGTTCCCCAGACCCAATTTTGGACAGCAGAGGTGGAGCAAGATGAAAGGTCATTACATCAACGTTATCAAAGTTCTCCTCTGCCCTCTGGCGCGTTTCAAGGTGAAGGCGAGCAACTTCGTATTCATCTTTGTAAGCCAAAAGTTTGTGATAACCTTTAGCCACAGCCTCCTTAACTCGATCCCCTTGGATAGAATCGACCAGTCCATGGAATTTTTTGGCAAGTCGGCGCCCCTGATAAAGTATCAAATGTTCCTGAAATTTAGAGATTTTCTCTTCCAAGCTTTTTGGCGCCGATAAGGTAAATGGTCTTAGTACTTCAGCTGCATTTTCCGGAGCAAATGCTGCCCAACGTCCAAGTTCAAACGCGCGCTGATTTTTTTCCACCACAGCACCATTTAACTCAATGGCCTTTTGGATAGACTCGTGACTGACCGGCACTAAGCCTTGCTGCCAAGCTGCCCCAAAGATCATCATATTAGAAAATATAGAATCTCCCATCAATTCCTTGGACAAACGGCTGGAGTCAAAGAGAAGCAAACCTTCTTTTAGGCGTACTTCCATTTTTAAGAGCAGCTGATCCTGGGGAATCTTGAATTCTGTGTCGCGTGTAAATTCGCCAGTTACGATCTCGTGGCTGTTCACGACAGCACCAGTACGACCTTCACTAGTGAGACCCAGTGTTTTTGAACCAGATGAAACAACAAGATCACCTCCTATAAGCGCATCACACTCGCCAGCCCCAACCCGGATTGCACTTATCTGACCCGGAGTTTCAGCCAACCTGCAATGAATATGGACAGCTCCCCCTTTCTGAGCAAGGCCCGCCATTTCCATCATACCTGCTGCTTTACCATCGATGTGTGCCGCCTGTGCAAGGATGGCTCCAATGGTGACCACCCCAGCTCCGCCCACACCGGTAATCACCAAATTATATGTGTCCTCAATCGACTTTATAACGGGAATAGGCATGTCGGGAAGATCAAAATCCCGAGCCTTGCGTTTTTTTGGTGTTGCGCCATGCAAGGTCACAAAAGAAGGGCAAAAACCTTTAATACAGCTAAAATCCTTGTTGCATGCCGATTGGTCAACTGCCCTTTTTCGACCAAAATTTGTTTCTACCGGTATCAGCGCAACACAGTTTGACTGAATCCCACAATCCCCGCAACCTTCACAAACATCTGTATTGATGAAGATACGTTGGTCTGGATCTGGAAATTTACCGCGTTTGCGACGGCGCCTTTTTTCGGCAGCACAAGTTTGCACATAAATTAGGGCAGAAACCCCTTTTATTCTAGCAAGTTCTTTCTGCACATCCATCAATTTATCACGATGATGCTTGCCTATTTGTTTTGGAAAAACCGTTAAATCCAGGCCTTCCTTATCATCGTAAACAAGTTCAAGCCGTTGAATTCCCATGGCCAGAAGTTCGTTTGCAATGCGTAGTGCAGAAAGGCCACCATCGTTTCCCTGTCCGCCAGTCATTGCCACTGCATCGTTGAAAAGAATTTTGTAAGTTATATTGGTACCGGCTGCAATCGCCGCTCTAACCGCCTGGATCCCAGAATGATTATAAGTTCCGTCTCCGAGATTTTGAAAGACATGATCCCGATTTGAAAAAAGAGATTCCCCAATCCAGTTAGCGCCTTCTCCACCCATGTGCGTATAACCAAGAGTTTCGCGATCCATCCATTGCGCCATAAAATGGCATCCAATACCGGCAAATGCACGAGAGCCCTCAGGGATTTTAGTCGAACTATTATGAGGGCAACCTGCACAAAAATATGGCGTGCGCGTAGCTATGTCGGTTGCATTTTCCGCTCGGCGAGCTTTAGAGAGACCTGCCAACCCTTTTTTCACTAAATCGTTGCTAAAACCTTCTTCAACAAAGATTTTACCAAGCTGTTCAGCGACATAGCTCGCATCTAGAGCTCCTTTTGAATGGAAGAGAGACTTTGCAGCATCACCTTTTGTCGCTCCAAAAACCCGACGTCCCTTCAATTCGTCAAAAAGCGCCTCTTTAACTTGTCCTTCGATTAATTTGCGCTTTTCTTCAACCACTACAATAAGTTCTAGGCCTTCCGCCCATTCCAAAAAACTCTTTTTA
>CACPHA010000069.1 GCA_902633655.1 Paracoccaceae bacterium | reverse complement strand
CAGCCGTTAGTGCACTGATCACGATGCTTGCAAGACGACCGAATGGAGGCGCCCCGGCCAGCTGTCGCGATGCAGACTCGGCATTCCAGAAACCAGCTTCATCTCCAGATATTATTGCTTTGATGACAGGATGTTCGGGCTGATGCGTCTGAATCAGAGCTACTCCAGGCTTTTCTGCGCGCCCCGCTCGTCCAGCAACTTGGCGCACCACTTGAAACGTTCGCTCAGCTGCTCTGAGGTCAGAGCCCTGTAGTCCAACATCTGCGTCAATGACTCCTACCAAAGTTAGGTGAGGAAAATTATGCCCTTTTGCAACTATTTGCGTGCCGATTATAATATCGGCACCCCCAACCGCAATCCCTTCAATTTGTTGCTTAAGCGCGCGCGCCGAGCCATATAGATCAGAGGACAACGTTACAACCCGAGAGTTTGGAAATAGGGCTTCAGCCTCCTCCGCTAGCCGTTCCACTCCAGGCCCTACCACGCACAAGCTTTCTTCGGCATGACAACATGGACAGCTTTCAGGAATAGGGTATGTTTCTCCACATTGATGGCACATCAGCCTCTTTTGAAAGCGATGCTCTACAAGCCCCACATCACAGTCTCTACAACCGAGTTGTTCCCCACAGGCGCGGCAGAGCGTTACCGGTGCATAACCACGTCTATTGAGGAACAATAAAGACTGTTCTCCAGTGTCGATACGTTGCAATATTTCCTTTTCCAGTGCCCCTGAAATCCAGCGATTGGGAGGCAAGTCTTGCCAACGCATATCGATGGCACTTAAACGGGGCATTTTTGCGGGGCCAACTCTTTGTTTCAGTTCAATTTTTTTATATTTGCCCTTTTTTGCATTGTTCCAACTTTCAAGACTAGGCGTTGCGGATGACAGAATTACTTTAGCATCGGCAATGGAGGCGCGCAAAACCGCCATATCTCGCGCGTTGTAAAGAACTCCTTCCTCTTGCTTGTAGGAACTATCATGCTCTTCATCTACAACGATCAATCCCAAAGACCTAAATGGCAGGAAAAGTGCAGAACGCGCACCCACAACCAATTGCAGTCTTCCTTCCCCTGCCATTTTCCAAGTTCTTCGTCGTTCCGTCAATGTAACAGCTGAATGCCATTCTGCTGGACGCACTCCAAATCGCTCCTCAACGCGTGCTAAGAATTCTGCAGTCAAGGCGATTTCAGGTACCAGCACAATAGCTTGTTTACCTTGACGAAGGCACTCAGCAACGGCCTCCAAATAAACTTCTGTTTTTCCAGAACCTGTAACCCCTCTTAGTAATGTTGCATTAAACGAAGACGACCGAACTTGCGCTAACAACTCGTCACGCGCTTTGGCTTGTGCAAGACTTAGCTGCCTTCCCCTTAAATCTGGATCCAGGTGCGGAAAGGGCGTATCCTTTGGGGTTTTTACTCCTTTCAACGCTCCTATTTTTGCTAGCCCCCTTACAACGGACGGGTTAACATCAGCTAAATCCACCAGCTCTTTAAGCGTAAGGTGTGCCTCACCATATTCAAAAAACACATCAAAAACGCGCTTTCGCGCGCTACTGAGCTTTTCAACCGAACTAGATACTAACTTATAGACTACCCTCATGGATGGTGGATCGCCAATGCCAGGCGCGCGCGTTGCCAGCCGTAACATGGAAGTCATTGGGGTCAAAGTATAATCTCCCGCTCTCTCAAGAAAGCGTTTAAGCTCAACACGCATCGGAGTTGCGTCCAAGATTCTGATTGTACTACGAATTTTGCTAGTATCGAAATCACCTTTACCTGGTCCCCAGACAACGCCAAGCACTTTTCTGGAACCTAAAGGCACTTCCAAAAAGGAACCTAGGAAACAACCTCCCTCTGGCGCTTTGTAATCCAAAAAACGCTCAATCGGCTGTGTTGTCAGTACCGAAATCAACTCACCCTGTTCATAAAATTCTTTCAATTTGAAAAGCCGTTTCTGGATTTTTTGGGTTTCCCAAGCGCACGACTTGGGGTACATCCAGCGCAAGCATATGGTATTCCATCAAAGGATCAAAGAGATGAAATTTTTCGTAGATACAGCGGAAATTGACCAAATCGCAGAGTTGAACGAATTGGGCATGGTTGATGGGGTAACCACCAATCCTTCTCTTATCATGAAATCAGGTCGCGATATTACAGAAGTTACCAAGGAAATTTGTGAACTGATCTCTGGTCCTGTGAGTGCGGAAGTGACTGCGACAAAAGCAGATGGCATGATAGCTGAAGGCCTTAAGTTAGCTGAAATTGCTGAAAACATCGCTGTAAAAGTTCCCTTGACATGGGATGGCCTGAAGGCCTGCAAAGAACTGCGCAAAGAAAAATTAATGGTTAATGTCACATTATGCTTTTCCGCAAATCAAGCGCTTTTAGCCGCCAAAGCGGGGGCGACCTTTGTTTCGCCTTTTCTTGGCAGGTTGGATGACATCAATCTTGATGGGATCGCGCTTATTGATGACATCCGCTGTATTTACGACAACTACGGGTTCGAAACGGAAATTCTGGCCGCCTCAATTAGGACTGTTAATCATGTGCTTGAGTGCGCGCGTATTGGTGCAGATGTCATGACCGCCCCCCCTAAAGTAATCCGGAACCTAGCAAATCATCCCTTAACAGACCAAGGTCTGGCAGTATTTCTTGCAGACATTGAAAAAACAGGTCAAAAAATTCTTTAAGCGGCTATAGCTTACTTGACTAAAGGGACGTTAATAGTATGAGCAGCGATAACAAGATTGACACTGCGATTCGCGAGAAAATCTTGGCAAAACCCAATATCATTCTGGAAGATGAAGACCTAATGCGAGCATTGATAAATGCCAATGAAAAAGCAAAGGGTTCTAATATTGTGGACATTCGTGGGCTAGCCATGGATCGACTAGAGAGTCGTTTGGACCGCCTTGAGGATACACACGAAGTTGTAATCGCAGCCGCATACGAAAACCTTTCTGGCACAAACCAAATTCAGCGAGCCATTTTACGCATGATGGACCCTTTGGATTTTGCGACCTTTCTGATTGATCTGGAAGGCGATGTACGTGAGATTTTGCGGCTTGATTATATTGGGTTGGTTTTCGAAACACGCAAAAGCGGAGTGGAAACCTTTAGAGCATCGCTTGGTGAGAGCGATGTTGTAAAATTTGTTCCAGCAGGTTTTATCGACAATTATATAACCTTAGATCGTAATGTCCCTGTTAGAGACGTAGTGTTGAGAACTGTAACAACTCATGTTGACGAAATTTATAGTAACGGTCTCAGCCTTATCAAATCAGAAGCACTTTTGAAACTTGGCTTTGGCGCAGGAAGATTACCTGGAATGCTAGTGCTTGGTGCAGAAGATCCGTATCAGTTTTCTCCGCACAAAGGTACTGATTTGCTAGCGTTTTTTGGGGGTGTTTGTGAACGTATAATGAAGCACTGGCTTGCATGAGTAAGATATCGCAGGGAAACATTGTACTGCTGAATGAGTGGCTCGCCATAAAAAAATCGGTGGAAAGAACATCGGACAACACGATTAAAGCGTATAATCAGGATCTTCTTCAATTTTTAGTTTTTTTGACGCTACACACCGGGTCCTTAGGCGGTGAAAGGATGTTGCGAAACGTTTCCTTGAAAGAAATGCGATCTTGGATGGCAAGTATCAGGCGCGAGAATGTTTCACCTCGAACTCTCGCGCGCAAATTATCTGCAGTGAAAAGCTTTTATAGATGGTTATCAGAGCGCAAAGGATTTGACGCAACGATAGTGCTTTCTACGAGATCTCCTAAATTTGAGGCCCGCCTTCCAAGACCAGTCAGCGAAGAGGCAGCTAAAATTTTAATGGACTCGGTGCAGGTGCAATCTTTAGAACCTTGGATAGCTGCTCGTGATCTGGCCGTGCTAATCTTGCTATATGGTTGCGGCCTTCGGATCTCGGAGGCTTTGTCTCTCAAAAGAAAAGAAACTCCTTTAGGGCGTTCCATGAGAGTCCTGGGAAAGGGTGGAAAAGAACGTCTTGTTCCTGTATTGGAAATTGCTTCAAAAAGTGTTGCTGATTATCAGCAACTGTGTCCATTTGAATTAGGTCAAGATGACCCAATATTTCGCGGCACGCGCGGTGGTTCGCTGAACCCTAGACAAATTCAAAAAGTCATCGAAAGGACACGTATGCAGTTGGGCCTACCTTCAACCGTTACTCCTCATGCATTTCGACATAGTTTTGCATCGCATTTGCTCAATTCCGGCGGAGATTTGCGCAGCATTCAAGAACTTTTGGGTCATAGCAACCTGTCCACAACACAGGCCTACTTGGCTATCGATACCGTTCGCTTGATGGATGTTTATCGCGATACTCACCCTAAAGCACGATAGATATTTGCATTTGATAACCTTTTCGTACATGACAATTTTATGAAAATTCAGTTCAAAGCCCTTCTGGTTCATCTATTCACAGCCACTGGCGCTGTTTTTGCAATGCTTGCAATGCTCGCTGCATCAGAGGAAAAATGGAGCTTGATGTTTCTTTGGTTGATAATTGCGTTCGTGGTAGATGGGATCGATGGACCGCTTGCACGCCATTATAATGTTAAGAAAAACTCTCCGCGTTTTGATGGTGTACTTCTTGATCTGATTATTGATTATCTTACTTATGTTTTCATCCCTGCTTTCGCTCTTTTTAAATCCGGTTTGCTACCAGGTTGGACTGGCTGGCTTGCGATTATAATAATCACCTTTGCCTCCGCCGTATATTTTTGTGACGATCAAATGAAAACAAAAGATAATAGCTTTAGTGGTTTTCCAGGCTGCTGGAATATGGTCGTTATTGTTTTATTTGCGCTGTCACCCAATTTTTGGGTCATTTTGACACTAGTTACCCTGATTGCAATATCAATGTTCTTGCCTTTGAAGTTCATCCATCCCATACGCACGGAACGTTGGCGCCTCATCACTTTGCCAATCGCACTCTCGTGGGTGTTCTTTGCAGGATGGGCCGCGTTGGTTGATTTCCACCCCGAAAGTTGGGCCCATTGGGGATTATTATTGACATCCGGCTATTTGCTCCTGGCAGGGATTGCCCAGCAGATCATACGACCGGCGAACAATAGTTGAAAATCAGAAAGCGTAGCACATCACAACATTAATGAATTTTTGCTAGGATTCTTTGTGTTTCTTGTATTGTAACTCTGTATTCAATGCTTAGAATACACTTCTGTTTTTTTTGAATATGGAGAAACCTAGGGGTTTCTTGTAAGGAGATTGAATGTCTTGGACCGATGAACGTGTGGGGCTTTTAAAAAAGCTATGGGGTGAAGGCCAATCTGCTAGCAAGATTGCCAAAGAGCTAGGCGGTGTTACCCGCAATGCTGTGATCGGAAAGGTTCACAGGCTCGGGCTATCTAATCGTACAACATCGGCTTCAAAGAATGATACCGTACCAAAAGGTGGAAAAAAGACAGAAAAATCTGGAACAAAAAAAACCAAAACTGTCGTAAAGGGACCAGAGGCAATATCAGAAACAATACCCTCAAGGCGTCAAATTATTCCAGCTGGACAACCGCTTCCACCACAGCCATCTGCCAATGAGATAAGCCCTGAGGCCTTGGCCCGAGTTTCGGCCATTGAGAAAAAAGCAAAAAAACTTAGTCTCCTAGAGCTTACCGAGCGTACGTGCAAATGGCCTGTCGGAGATCCGGCGACACCTGATTTCTGGTTCTGCGGTCTTCCCACGCAATCTGGCAAACCTTATTGTGAAGCACACGTGGGCGTTGCATTTCAACCTATGAATACACGGCGTGACCGGCGCCGTTAAAGTTTCTCTGGCAAGTGCGATCTTTCTATAGTGGCTTAGCTTCGCTATAGAGCGTTAATGAAAGCGAATCCTCCCTCCGTGCGTCCTGATATGGCCTGCACACTTACGTATGAAGTAAAACGGCAAGGCCAACCGACAATTGGTATGGTTTCCCTTGGATGTCCAAAAGCACTCGTAGATAGTGAACGTATCCTGACACGCTTGCGAGCAGAGGGTTATGGAATTTCTACCAATTACGATGGGGCCGATGCGGTCATAGTAAATACCTGTGGGTTTCTCGATACGGCCAAAGCAGAAAGTCTTGAGGCTATAGGTGAAGCTCTGGACAAAAATGGTCGTGTTATTGTCACAGGATGTCTTGGCGCAGAGCCAGGATATATCAATGGCACACATCCAAAGGTGCTTGCTGTTACAGGTCCACATCAATATGAGCAAGTGCTTGATGCAGTGCACTGGGCTGTACCACCAAGCCCGAATCCCTTTGTCGATCTGGTGCCAGCTACAGGTGTCAAACTTACGCCCCGCCATTACAGTTACTTAAAGATATCAGAGGGATGCAATCACAAATGCAAGTTTTGCATAATTCCTAACATGCGAGGTCGTTTAAAAAGCCGACCCGCAAATGCTATCTTGCGAGAGGCAGAAAAGCTAGTCGAAAGTGGAGCTAAAGAGCTTTTAATCATATCTCAGGATACCTCTGCCTATGGTTCAGATATTAAGAACCAAGAAGAGCGTGGGCGTCGCCCACATATTACTGATCTTGCCCGCGACCTTAGCAGTCTTGGGGCGTGGATACGGCTACATTACATTTATCCCTATCCACATGTTCGTAACCTTATACCACTCATGGCAGAAGACTTGATACTGCCTTATCTCGATATTCCTTTTCAACATGCTCACCCTGATGTCCTACGCCGCATGGCTCGCCCGGCTGCAGCAAGTAAAACACTGGACGAAATAGCCGCCTGGAGAGATGTTTGCCCAAATATTACGCTGCGTTCTACTTTTATAGTTGGTTATCCTGGTGAGACGGAAGAAGAATTTCAAGTGCTGCTAGATTGGCTAGACGAAGCGCAACTTGATCGGGTGGGCTGCTTTAAATATGAAAACGTCTCTGGTGCGCGATCAAACGATCTGCCCAATCATCTTTCCGAAGACGTTAAACAAAACCGCTGGGAACGTCTGATGGAAAAATCCCAAGCAATTTCTGAGGTAAAACTGGCCAGTAAGGTAGGGCAAAAGATTGAAGTAATCGTTGATGAAATTGATGAAGACGGAGCCACATGCCGAACGTGGGCTGATGCACCCGAGATTGACGGAAATCTGTTTATTGATGAAGGGTTTCACGGACTAAGCATCGGCGATATTATCAGCGTTGAGATTAACGAAGCTGGGAAATACGACTTGTGGGCAAAAGTTACATCATAGATTAAGCTTTCTATCCCAATATATAGAGGCATTTTGATTTAAGAAACAATGCAGTCTACTAGTGTACTTTGTAACAAAAAGTGCTAACTTGGGCTTATAAAGGTAACTGTCCTTGTCAATGGCAGTTGCCCGATTTGAAAAGCAGAAATTTGTCATTACCGTGAATACACAATCTATCGGGGAGTTCCGATGGAGTCTCCCGATCTGGATTGCAGAGACCCTTTGAAACATGGTGTAATTCAAGAGGCAGCCATAAAACGCTTGCATGTTATACAGGAGGGTAAAGAGGTACCCGCCTTTGAGATTATCTGGGAGCAGATTCCTCGCTACAAATGGCTCGCGCTACTGGTCTCCACTCCAATCCTGAGACAGCTCAGCAATATTGAGCTATGAGCACATTCTTGCATCAACCCTGTATCGTACGCATCAGAGTAGACTACAAAGTGAATGAGAGATTCAGGGAAAGTTTATCAAACCAAATAGCCAGGGCCTAGATCAATTGCAGTCCTCCTAATCCAATGATCTTCAAGCCATTCGGAGGGCCGAGACCAACGTAAAAACGATCTGCGATAGCCCACTAAAGCTTCAGACATTTTCGGACGACCATGAAAACAAACCACGCGCGCATTTAACGGAAGGCTCGGAGGCCTGAGATAATTCATCGGTGGAAGATAAAGGCAACCATGTTTAAAACTTACTACCAAATCGCCTGGAATGTAATCAAAATCACCTTTTTCCATCGCTTTGTGAGAAGTGTAGCGCTGCTCGGATCCACGCGCTTTTTCTACCTCTTTATATGGGTTTTCAGCAAGCTCTGAATAGAGATATCCATGCCGTGCTGGATCAAACCGAAAGACAGAACCATGTCCAGTTGGTCGACCCTTGCGAGCTTCGATCCAATCGTGGCGCATTATGATTTTACCAGGTGACATCTCCCAAATTGGGGTCAAATCTCCTGTGATTACTACATCGAGGTCAAACCCTAAAAGTGGCCCTTCAAGACTGGGGATCAGCCCATCTCGAAATAGAGACGTTTTGCGCATTGCGCCCTGGCGATTAGCAACAGCGAGTGCAGCACTCATAGGCTTAGCAAAAGTTTCTACTGGAAGGTCCAAAACTTCAATATCAGGGTGAAGCTCGCTGGGCTGTTCGGTCATGCAAAAAAAGCGAACATCTGCCTTTATGTTGCGTCGCACACCTGAATAGAGTCGATTGACATATTCGGGCCCAAATAGATTGCCCCATTTGATGCAGATGATATTTGCGTGGCCCATGTGGCCTCCTTTTCTGGGCCTCTCCTAAAATTTCTTCTATAGCCGCGAAAGATACCCCCTACTTAACATTTCCTGCGGATAATTCAGCAAATCGAGCTTTGATTGGAATAAGCCTTACGAATTCTCCAAACGGTCAAGAAGCGAGAGCATAAAATCCTGCCCTGCCTTAAATTGGGCAATTTCAATAAATTCATTTGGCTGGTGCGCTTGCGCTATATCCCCCGGGCCGCAGATTACAGCCGAATAACCCTGGTCTTGAAATTGCCCAGCCTCCGTACCGTAAGACACTACGTGAGTGCCATTATCACCTGTGATTTGTCGCACTAGCATTTCAGCCTCTCCATCGGCTTCTGGCCTCAGACCTGGAACAAAAAAGCCTTGCGTGACATCAATACGAGCCTCGGACCTAACAGCTTTCATATCCTTTTCCACCTCAGCGACTTTGGTCATTAGCTTATCATACCAACAATCTGGCTTTTCATCAGCGCTAACACGAAAGTCTACGCTGAAGTGACAGTCTTTGGCGGTTATATTATGAGCTGTACCACCTTTAATCATACCGATATGGGCGGTTGTGTATGGTGGATCAAAAATGGCAGCGATTTCAGTTGGTTCAGCGATGCTGTTAGCTGTATTTATTTCATTGGCCCAGTCAATGATTTTGGCGCCTGACATAATTGCACTTACTCCCGTGTGAGCTATGGAAGAGTGAACTTCAAAGCCAATCACATGCATACCGTAGCCAATCCCACCCTTATGAGCTGTGACGGGATGCATGGCTGAAGGCTCTCCAACGATCACCGCACTTGCTTTAGGTAACAACTCCAACATTTTTTCAATCATTGGTGGTGCACCAAGACATCCGACCTCTTCATCATAACTGAGAGCAAGTTGTAAGGGGCGTTTGACACCACGATAATTGGCCTCAACTAAGGCCCAGATGGCAAGCGCATC
Organism: Paracoccaceae bacterium; assembly: GCA_902633655.1. Classification (GTDB taxonomy): domain Bacteria; phylum Pseudomonadota; class Alphaproteobacteria; order Rhodobacterales; family Rhodobacteraceae; genus LFER01. The sequence continues at coordinate 1,926 of CACPHA010000069.1, read as the reverse complement.
AAAACCTTTCATATCACAGACACCTCTCCCATAGTATTTACCATCTGCTTTAATAACGGTCCAAGGGTCACTGTACCAATCCTGGCCCACTATTGGCACAACATCTGTATGTCCAGATAAAACAATGCCTCCACTTTCATAAGGTCCGGCGTGAGCAAAAATAGAAGCCTTTTCACCAGTTTGATCGTATTGGCGGAAAGATTTAATACCATTTGAGGCAAGGTATTCCTCGACCCAAGTTACAAGATCAAGATTGCTGTCGCTGCTTACAGTTGGAAAGGACACCAACTTAGTCATAATCTCTAAAGCAGAAAGGCGAGACTCGGTCATTTTAATATCCGCTATCAGTTGTAAGAACAAAGTGTTGATCAGAAACCTTACTATATTCCGAAGGAGCTGGTTGATAATCTAGCCCATGTATAGGTGACGGAATAGGTTTGAAATTAAGGTCTTTTTCAGCCTTTCGTTGTCTTGGGTCAGCGATCGGTACGGCCTTCAAAAGCGCTTGCGTATAGGAGTGCTGTGGGTTTTGAAATACCTTTTCGCGTGGTCCTATCTCTACTATACGGCCAAGATACATAACTGCCACCTCATGACTGACCCTTTCAACGACTGCCATATCATGACTAATAAAAAGGAAAGACAATTCAAGTTCAGACTGTAACTCCATCATCAAGTTCAGAACTTCGGCCTGAACAGAAACATCCAACGCACTGACAGCCTCATCGGCAATGATAAGTTTTGGATTAAGTGCCAATGCACGAGCAATTGCAACACGCTGCCGCTGTCCTCCAGAAAGTTCATGTGGATATCTTCGTTGGAAACTTTGGGGCAGCTTAACCCTGTCAAAAAGCATCTCTATGCGATCTTTCAGTGCCGCCCCTTTGTGCGTTCCAAAGTTCATCATGGGTTCAGCAACCTGATCAGCTAGCAACATCTGTGGGTCGAGCGAAGCGAAGGGATCCTGAAATACCATCTGCATATCACTGCGCGCCGCTCGCAACTCTTCCCGCGACATTTTAAGAACGTCTTTTCCGAAAACGATTATCTGTCCAGAATATGGTTCAACTAGTCGCAACAGAGATCGCCCAACGGTCGATTTCCCGCATCCTGATTCTCCAACTAAAGAAAGAGTACGACCCTTCATGAGATTGAACGATACATCTTCTACTGCATGAACGTGCGACACAGTCCGCCTCAAAATGCCTCCAGCGATGGGAAACCGTGTCACTAAGTTCTTCACTTCAAGCAAGGCTTCATTTGTTCCAACAATAGGCTTCAATTCACCGGCTTCCTGTCCGACAAGTTTCATCGGTTCGGGATAACGTTTGCCTTTCATTTCCCCCAGCTTTGGCACAGCGGCAAGCAACGATTTCGTATATTCATGTTGAGGGTTCTCAAAGATCTGCTCAACAGGTCCTTCTTCTACTTTATTACCCCGATACATTACGACAACACGATCAGCCATCTGTGCCACCACCGACATATCATGAGTTATGAACATAACAGCAGTTCCAGTTTCACGCTTTAAACGGTCCATAAGCGCCAAAATTTCTGCCTGTATTGTAACATCTAGTGCGGTCGTTGGTTCGTCTGCAATCAGAAGACGCGGCTCACAAGCAAGTGCCATTGCGATGACTACCCGCTGGCGCATGCCACCGGATAGCTCATGCGGATACTGGTTCAGCCGCTTTTCTGGCTCCGGTATTCGGACTTGATTCATGAGTTCCAATGCGCGCTGAAGAGCGCGGCGATGGCTTATTCCCTTATGAACCCTTAAACCTTCAGTCAACTGGCGAGCAACAGTGAAAACTGGATTAAGTGCGGTCATTGGCTCTTGGAAAATCATTCCAATTTCATTACCGCGCACGGTACGCATTAAACTTTGAGTACTTTTTGCAACATCAATAATGCCCATGTTTTTTC
>CACPHA010000068.1 GCA_902633655.1 Paracoccaceae bacterium | reverse complement strand
ATTCAAGCTTAGAACAAGCGTTTTTATTAAAATTTATAAAAATTAAATTTACCCTCTGAAAACCATTTTTCTAGCGCCCAACTGAGTACGCCTAAATCAGTCTTAGCGTGGTAGTAGCCTCAAGACCATTTAACTAAGTGTGATTGCAAGCCGGCTTCACTTTTATCGATGAGATCATAGAGTACGCTTATAACGCAATAGATCATTATTCAAACGTGCATTATCTGCCCTCAGCGCTTCGTACTTCTCGTAAAGAATTTCTATATCTTGATTCGAATGCTGTAAACGCACTGCAACTGCCCTGAATATACCTTGAACAGCAGCATCCGCCTTTTGAAATTTTTCAACAATTTGCTCTTTAGGAATGAATGTCGCTGAGCCTTTAGAACGAGCCCGCGCTGTAACACTTCGTGCCTTGCCGATGATTTGTCCGATTTCCCCAAAGATTTCGCCTTCTCCCAAAGTGGTCAATCTTACTCCAGTCTTTGATAACAAATCCACATGACCACTCAAGACAATAAACGCGCCAGTGGGAGGATCCCCAATCTCGTAAATTACTTCATCTGCCTCAAACCGGATTTTTTTTCCCATGCTTAAGCGCCCTCGATAAAATGTCCTTTTCCACAAATTATATTACTTTGCTTAAAAAATTATTTCAAATTTTCATTTTGGTTTATAAAATTCAGACGATAGAGCCCTGCGCTCGAGCCACCAACCAGATTGTTCAGGCCAATGGTTATAATGATTATCTTGGGTAAGGGTTTCTCTTGCACTCAAAGGCCAATTAGGGTTGGCCAAAGCTTCCCGCCCAATAGCAACAAGATCGGACTGCTTCCGCTGCAAAATATCTTCGGCCTGTAACGGATGTGTGATCAATCCAACACTCATAGTCTTGATATTGGCCTGCTCTCTAACACTAGCAGCATAAGGGACCTGAAACCCCGGCTGACGTTTATCTACATTTGCCGCAGTGGCAGACCCGGCAATACCACCGGATGAACAATCAATGACATCGACACCCAGTTTTTTAAGTTCCTTCGCCAGAAGAAGTGTATCGTCCAACTGCCAACCACCGGCAGTTCCATCCACGGCAGACACTCTAAAAAACAGTGGCAGGTGATCAGGCCACGCTATACGGACTGCTTCAGTAACCTCAAGAGGCAATCGCATTCTGTTTTTAAGACTTCCTCCATAGGCATCATTGCGTTGGTTCGATAATGGAGATAGAAAACTATGCAGAAGATAACCATGGGCACCATGCACTTCTAAGGCGTCATAGCCAGCTTGCAAGGCCCGTTTGGCCGAGGCTGCGAAGTCCTCAATTAGACTTAGAATATCCGCTTTCGTCATCTCCTGCGGTACAGGCCAGCCCTTATCGACCGGTATGGCAGACGGTCCATAACAGCTCCATGGCAGATCACCGCGTGCAAAATCAGCTTCAGCCAAGAAACTATTGCCGTACCATGGGCGCTGCATTCCCGCCTTACGCCCAGCGTGCGCTAACTGGATAGCCGGTATACAGCCATGCGCCTTAGCAAAGCTAGTGATCGCAGCATGGTTTGAAATCTGCCCATTTTCCCATAGCCCTGGGCAACCATGTGTGATACGCCCATTTTTGTGCACGGCAGTTGCTTCGGTAAAAATAAGGCCAGCACCACCCATTACGAGCCGACCCAAATGGATTGTATGCCACAGTTCTAAATAACCATCATTGGCACTGTACTGACACATAGGTGAAATAACAATTCGGTTCGGAATTGTAATTCCTCTTATTTTTATTTGAGAGAAGAGACGTGATTTATGGGGCATAAAACTAACCGTTTTTCTTTATTATGGAACTTTATAAGATGCCGCCTAGGAACAACTTTTCTACGATACGGTCAATAGGCGAGCCCTCCTGCACTAAAATTTTGAAATGCATTGGAACAATATGCCAAAAGATTTCTATAGATCGCTCAAGCCCAGTTTTTTGCGTATCAAAGGTATGTAGCGTTGAGCCTCTGGACTCGCTGGAAAGACACTTTGCAAGGACTTATATGACCCCAACGCATCCTCCAACGCACCGAGACGGAGATAGATTAAACCGAGACCGGAAATTGCTCCAAAGTGTCTTGGCTCACGCCTTAAGACCTCAAATACATCTTCACGCGATGCTTCAAAATTCCACAACATAAACCGTACAGTGGCCCGTTTATTCCAAGCTTCTGTAAAGTCAGCATTTAGGTCAATCAAATCACCAAACAGCATTTCAGCTTCTTTTAACCTACCAGCGTTCATTGCGCTTATTCCACGTTCCATAAGAACTTTTTCAATATTGTTGTCATGGGCTTGCGTCCACGTATCCCATATCGCAGCAATAATAGGTTGTGCCTCTGACAGAGTCTTAGAATCCGCCAAATCGTCTAAAAGTGACTGACCACCCGATGCGTTGACCGGAAATACACCCTGAATAGATATCAAACAAATAGTGATTATTGCTCTTATAAAGCTCATGTTCATCCCCGATTAAAAACTTAATTGTAAGAGATAGAGTGAATCAGACGATAACAAGGCAATTTTATTCAAAGTCTCAAACGATTTAGAAAATCCGGAATGTTGTCTTTAAATCGGAAAAATCCATGTGTTGCTTTTGGCCAGCATAAGCGATCGGATTCACGAAAAAAAGGGACAATCTTCAACCCTCCAGAAGTGGATTTTTTGAAAGCTGCAAAAGAAAGGTCTTGACCGGTCCTGAAGTGGCGTAGGCGTTGCGATTTGTTGTGCACCAAGGTCGTGCGCAGCCATAATAATTTCATCTAGCGACCCAATAACCTCAATAGATCCAATGCTCTTTACCAGCGCACTTCCGTATCTGCCATCAGTGCCTCAACAAAATTGGTTAAATGATCTGACAATTCAAAGGGTGTCAATCTATGTAATCGCCAGATACGAAAAGCACCTACTGTATTTGGAAAGTACTCTAAAACCTCACTTAAATCGACATCCTCTTCGTGTAACAAAAGCAGATTTTTTGTCTTCAAATAATGATCCACCATCACAGGTGAGGAGCACCGTTCATGTTTTATGAGCTCATTTAGCGGCAACCTTCATATGCAAGCATTGTCGGCTTGAAACGGCCAGTGGTATATTTTCAAATATTGTCAGACCTCGAGAGATAGGTTTTTCCAAAAGTCTGCAGTCCGGCAACCCAACGTCAACTCAAAGTGTTAGAAGCAGGATCTCCATCCAATAAGTGGCGAAGGAAAAAATCTGCCCCCAACTGCTAAGCTAATTTCAAAGTAATTATCCAAATAGAGGCAAACCACATACGAGCATGGTTGTGAAGGTAACCAGTAGTCGTTAATTCCTGTGCCCAGGCATCAAAATATTCGATGCCCGTATACCCTAAACAGGATAACTCCCATGACTGCCGTAGCTCAGACTGTACAGCAAGCCGGTTGGCCAATTTTCCAAGATCATCTTGCTATGAAGTCCAAACAGATGGATGCATTTCGAACCATCCCTTCGAGTATCTCCGCCAGAAGACCTCTTGCACAAACTTCTCAGCCTCCGACAAAGAGTAATGTGGGAGGGTTGCTTTCAAAACTTCTTCTTCGCTTATAACACGACAACGAATAAAGGGTAAAAGACAGGACACATCTTAATGTTCGCCTATGCCTCGGTCATAATTTCTCAATTTCGTATAAGCGCTGCCAGCCTTAGGTATAAAATTGGACAGCGACACAGCGCATCATCTCTACACGGGGGAAAGTAGTCATAATTTCCTTTCATCTTTCTACGAAAAGTAACCCAGAAACCCATTGCATCAATTGCAAAGAACTGATTTATTTATTTTTTTGCATGATCTGAAAAAATGATATGGACGTAACTATTATCAATTGAAAGGTATAAGTTCTTATGCCGTTATATGACACAAAAAAAAGTGGTGAATATAAATTTAGGCTCTGCCTTTCTATCGCAGCATCCGCGTTTATAGCGTTTGCTTCATGGCGAACAGGTGTATCGAGTCCCGCATTTTGGGAACTTTTTTTACTTGGATTTGGTTTTTGCTTTTTTTCATTACTGCATTCATTTTGGGCACTGATAAAAATTTCAAATCAATCGAAGACAAAAAACATAAAAAATTAGTCTGTCACTTCTTTAAGCTTGAGAGTATTGAAAAGCCATTCTAGGGTTTACCAATTCCTGAAGGGTACAATAAAAATGGATCAAGATGCATTTTCTTTGCGTTGCCGAAGTTTAAATGGTGGTACGCCAGTTTTATCGAAATGGGGATTTCGGAATGAAACCGATACCTTGACTGATGTTTTACTTGGCTCGCCCGCACATCTTTTTCACCGAGCCACCTCAAGCCTATCGCGTAAATATTTGAGAGACAACCCGTGTGACATTCAGATGGCACAGGCCCAGCATGCAGAACTTGTATCAACCTATCGCCGTCATGATGTAAAAATCCACATGCTAGATCCAGAACCCGAGTTGACCATGCAAGTCTACTCCCGCGACTCAAGTGTCATGACACCCTATGGCGCAATTATTACGGCTATGTCGCAATGGTGGCGTCGCGGCGAAAATTATGCAGCGATCCGTGCTTACGAAAAGCTTCGGATACCAATTTACGATATGGTAACCGCAGGAACGTTTGAAGGTGGTGATTTTAACGTGATCGAAGAAGGATGCGTTTTAATCGGCTGTGGAGGTGCGCGGACGCAGGAAGAAGGTGCGCGCCAAGTTGCAAGTTGGTTTGAAGCGGAAGGCTGGGAAGTACACCTTTCTTTTATCGATGAGTATTATGTTCATATTGACCTCATGGTTGTTCCAATCGCAGAAAAGCTTACCGCTGTGTGTATTGATTGTACAGAACCAGGTATCGTTGATTGGCTGAAATCGAAGGGACATGAAATAATAAACGTACCTTTTCGCCAGACTATGGAGCTTGGGTGTAACCTAATGTCACTTGGTAAAGATCGAGTAATTGTCCCCGCATCTTCAACAATCTTAGCTGAAAATCTCAAAGCACGTGGATTTGACGTTTCTGTAGTTGAAACTGCTGAAATCTCAAAAACAGGTGGAGGCATTCATTGCATGGCACAAGCACTACGTAGGGACAAAGCGGCCTGAGTTTAATTACCACGTAGCACCACAAATGTGGCATCTTTGTCCAAATCTTTGGTACGAATAACGCGTGTGGGACCAAAACGTTGCACGCATTGTTGTGTAATATTTGCAGTATTAGCATAGTAAATGTAACTTTTTGATATGCGGGCTGTATCTTCAACTTGTAGATTAAATATCATTACCGTCTCCGTCATAGACCAACAAACTTCAAGGCATTGAAATATATAATCTTCCCAATCATTTATACGCTTTGTCACACTTAAATTGTACGTTCCTGACATAACCGTCACGGTCACTGGGTTAGGTGGGCCGACCCCAATATTGAATACATGGTCTTTATCTTCCCATTTAGCTTTACAGTAAGATATCAAATCTGAGCAGATATCTACTCCATAGTAGATTTCACGCGGGAAACACTCATTTTTCTTGAGATATGGAACCAAGGCCCCGTAACCACAACCAACATCAGCAATACTTGCAGGTAATTTGTCAACGTTTCCTTTGATTTGTTCACAAATTATGGAAAACCTATTATTCTGGCGGGTCTTGGAAAACCAAAAACTGCCCTTGGGCGTTGCACCGAATTCCTTGAACCGTTGCTTAAACACTAGCTCCAGCGTCATGTTCGTACGCAGCATCATTTGCTACTCTAACTAGAATTGGGTCGTTCCCAGATTCTCAAGAAAAGACCCCTTCAAAACCTGACAGTGTGTTAACCACATTAACTCCAATCTCTGCAACATCATACCCACCTTCCATAACAAAGAGCGTTGGAAGACAAACCTCTGAAATATCCGAACCTATACTAAAAAAATCATGGCTTTTGAGTTTGAAAAAACTGATTGGGTCATTTTCAAACGTATCAACACCCAAAGAAACAATCAGTGCATCAGGCCCAAATTCAACAATTTTATCAAGTCCTTTTTGAAGAGATTTTCGCCACACTTCAAATGTTGTTTTTGGAGGCATGGGAAAGTTCAAATTATATCCTTCACCAGCTCCAGAACCGGTTTCATCAGCATGTCCAAGGTAATAGGGAAAGGCTTCCATTGGATCGCCGTGCAAAGACACAAACAAAATATCATTCCTTGGGTAAAAAATATCCTGTGTTCCATTGCCGTGATGAAAATCTACGTCCAAAACTGCAACCTTTCCGGCGCCCGTGTCCCTGAGATGTTGCGCTGAAATGGCGGCATTGTTTAAAAAACAATATCCACCATACATATCTGCCGTAGCATGGTGCCCTGGCGGCCTGCAAAGCGCTAAACAGCTCCGTTCGCCATTTCTAACTCGTTCGGCGGCTGTCAAAGCTACCTGGGCACTTGCATAAGAAGCTTCCCAGGTGCCTTCGCTAATACTCGTTTCGCTCGCCAATGAGTAATAACCAAGTTTACCCTCAATAAAACTAGGGCACTTCGTTGACATTCGTCGAGCCGGCCAATTCGTGGCAATGGCTTCGCCTTTAAAGCCTTCTTTTTGCCAGTCACCCCATGCCATTTGTAAAAAGTGTGTAAAATCTAGATCATGGATTTTGTGAATCGGATCCATACCGAATTCATCAGGATCTGAAATCTCCCCAAGACCAACTTCACTCACCCGTTTTAAAATATAATCTAAACGCGATGGGCGTTCATGTGGGTAGACAAGCTTTCCACCATAAAGTTCTGTCTGCGAGTCTCTAAGTTTGTGCTTTTCCGAATAAATAATATCCATCAAATTTGTCCGACTTAATGAAAAAGAGCTGCAGCTACTGCAGCTCTTCGTGTGTTTTTATTATTTCTTCAAGTTCGTCCAGATTGTATCATAGACTTTCTGGACATCTTCAGAGCATGCCTGAACGAACTGTGGATTACCGCCCGCCGGTGGATTTAACTCTGGAGCAGCTCCCAATGCTTTATCAAGATGCGGTCCCACCCCTTTTACACCGGCCGTATAACGGGCAAAATTAGTAACTGCCGCGGCGTTTTCCGGTTCCAACAGAAAATTCATAAACTTAATTGCGTTCTCACGATTTGGGGCATCCTTAAGAAGCACCACATTGTCCATCCATACGATATAACCCTCTTTTGGATAAGCATATTCAATATTTGCGCCCTCTTCACGCGCTTTCATGCCAAATCCGTTCCAGATCATGCCTGCTGCCGCATCTCCTGAGACGAGAACATCCTTCGCAACGTCAGAACCAAAACTTGCCCAATGCTGCTTGGCATTCTGCACTAATTCATTCAACACTTTGAGTTGTTCGCGATCAGTACTGCACTGCGGAATTCCCAGGTGCAAAGATGCAAGCGTCAATGTTTCTCCTGCGGTGTCCAGAACGTTGATCTTACCCTGTAACTCAGATGGTGGATTAAAAATTATATCAGTCGTATTAATGTCTCCAGAATAGACATCTCTATTTACCGAAAATGAGGTAGACCCCCACTGATAGGGAATGGAGCTTTTGCGATCCTGATCAAAGCTCACATTCATCCATTGCTCCATGATGTTTTCAAAATTGGGCATCTCACTCGGTGAAAATGTATCCAGCATGCCTTCGTTTGACATAATCTCAACCATATAATCACCTGGTACGGCCACATCATACGTACCCATTGATCCAGCTTTAAGATTAGCGAGAAGTGCTTCATTTGAGTCGTAAGTATCCATCACGACTTCAACATTGTACTGCGCAGAAAACTTGTCCAAAAGTTCCTGAGGAATATATTCAAACCAGTGATAAATCGCAAGCTTGCCTTCTGCATGGGCAGCAATACCCGACACGGCAATAGCAAGAGCTGCCACTGTACTTTTAAGTAATTTTTTCATTTCTTTCTTCCTTTTTTACTAAGTTTTGTCGTCAGATTTACTAATTAAATATGAAAGTGTAACCATAACTATTGAAAATGCCAAAAGCATTGTAGAAATTGCCATAATATTTGGTTTTATCCCCTGTTTCACGGCACCAAATATAGCTGTCGGTAACGTTTCTACTCCCGCGCCTTTAACAAAATTCGTTATTATGAAATCATCGAGAGATATAATAAATGCCAAAAGAAAGCCCGAAATAATTCCAGGCATCATAAGAGGTAAAAGGATTTTCGTAAAAGCCTGCCTCTTCGTGGCGTAAAGGTCTTGGGCAGCCTCCTCATATGTATCTTCAATCCCCTGCATTCGCGCCGCTATCGGCAAATAGGAAAACGGAATGCAAAAGGCAATGTGTGCGAGCAAAATGCTCAATACACCTCGCTCAAATCCAATGGAGTTGAAAAAGATCAGCGTTGCAACAGCCGTGACAATTTCAGGCACCATTAAAGGCAAGGAGATCAAACCAAAAGATACAGTCCTTAAACGGAAGCGCCCTCCGCGGATCATTGCGGTGGCAGAGAACGTAGCAATCACAGTAGCAACCGTTGCAGCAATTATCGCTATTATAAAACTATTTTTAGCAGCGAGTTTAAATTTTGCGCTTTCTAACCCAATAAAGACATCAAGATACCAACGCCACGAAAAACCCTCCCACACGACTATAGATGGAGAGTTGTTGAAACTATAAACTGCAACAATTGCAAGTGGCAAATAAAGGATCAAAAGGCATAACACTGTGAGGTGAATAAACCCTGGATATGCTCGAATATTGTATTTACGCGAGCCCATCCTAACTGCCTGCCCCTAATGCCTTAGATTGTTGACGGGCGTACAACGTAAGAATTATCATGACCATCGACAAAAGGATCATAGATGCTGCCGCTCCAAAAGGCCAATTTCCTGCATTCCCTTTGAATTGCTCCTCTATCAGAGAACCAATCATAAAATTCTTTGCCCCACCTAAAAGGTCAGGTGCAAGAAAGGCGCCTAGCGATGGAACGAAGACCAAAATGCAGCCTGCAATAATGCCAGGTTGAATGGATGGAATTATCACCCGTCTTAGTGTAACGTATTTTGTTGCGTAAAGATCGGCTGCCGCTTCGCTTAGTGTAAAGTTATAGCGCTCCACAGCGGCGTAAATAGGTAGCACCATGAAAGGCAGATATGAATAAAACAGTCCAATCTGCACCGCAAAGCTTGTATTAATCATCTGCAAAGGATCATCAATTATCCCGATCCATACAAGAACATTATTAACAGGGCCCTCTTCGCGTAACATAAAACGCATGGAGACAGTCCTAATTAAAAGATTGACCCAATAGGGTATGGTAATCAAAAATAACCAAATTACACGTGTAGATTGAGGGCGCGTCGCAATAAAATAGGCTGTTGGGAAGCTAACAATCAGACAAAAAAGCGTGGCAAGACCGGCCTGCCAGATCGAACGCCAGAAAATAGTTATGTAGTTCCATTCAATTGAGCAGGGTTCATCTCCAAATAGACCACGATCACAAAAAAACTGGTCATATGCCGCCAAAGAAAATTCCCAGACAACTCCACCACGAAACTCCTTAGTCAAAAAAGAGTAGACCAGCATTAGAGAGACTGGAACTAGAACAAGAACTACCAGGGTAAGCCACGCAGGTAACAAAAGCCAAGTTCTTGAATCCCTATAGGTGTCACTTCGGACTTCACCGCCTTTAGACGCCACACCCGCCATCAGTCAACTAAAAGCCGTGCGGCCCCCTCCTCAACAGTTACAAAAACTTGTTTTCCAGGAGCATAAATCCTTTTATTGCCACGATCGGAATTGGAAGCGCGCACACGAAATTCATCTCCGCTATCAAGAATAAGTAGGCTGTTGATATCTGTGCCAATAAAGATATTATCTTTAACTGTACCACGTAAAGTCCCCCGTGAGTCATCAACATCACTGACGAAAAGGCGCTCCGGCCGAATAGAGACATGAAGGCTGTCGCCAATTTTAATTTTATCATTCACCGCTATCTTTAAACGCTGCCCCCCTTTTAAAAGGCACTGAACCATCGAACCACTGATGCTTTCTACTTTGACTGCTAATAAATTTGTATCTCCAATAAAATCAGCAACAAAAGTGTTACGCGGCCGTTCATAAATATCACGCGCTTCGCCCAACTGTTGAATTTCTCCATCAGACATTACCGCGATTCGATCAGACATCGTCAATGCTTCTTCTTGATCATGGGTTACAAAAATAAAAGTTATCCCAGTTTCACGCTGCAAATGCTTTAGTTCCAGCTGCATAGCTTTTCGAAGTTTAAGATCTAAAGCCGACAGAGGTTCATCAAGTAATAGAACTTTAGGTTGTGGAGCAAGCGCACGGGCCAAAGCCACACGTTGCTGCTGGCCACCAGAAAGTTGCGCTGGTTTACGAGACGCAAATTGAGACAGACGCACAAGTTCCAACATTTCTTCAGCGCATCGCATAGCATCAGATTTGCTTTGGCCAAGCATTTCAAGCCCGAAGCTAACATTTTCACGAACATTCATATGTGGAAAAAGTGCATAGTTTTGAAAAACTGTATTTACTGGCCGTTTATGTGGCGGAAGTTTATCAATTTCCTCTCCAAAAAGAAAAATCTCTCCTTCTGTCACATCCTCAAAACCTGCAATCATGCGCAAAAGTGTCGTTTTTCCGCAACCTGAAGGCCCAAGCAGAGTAAAAAATTCATTATCTTGAATCGATAGGTTAATTTTTTTTAATGCGACAAAATCACCGTAGCGTTTGACGGCATCTTTAACAATAATGGCTGGTTTATTGGGCACTTTACACCTGCCTGCTCAAAATAAAACGCTTGTTTACAGTTTTATAATCCGTCTGACGCGATATTAGTTCTGCAACTAGCTTCATTCGTTTCTGGTGCTAGATCAATACCAGGATTGCGATCAAAAAACCCAACAGGCATTAATTTAAAACCGCACCTAATTACTGGTTGGACCGGATAATCTTCAAGTCTCGGCATATGATGTAGTCCGAATGAGTGCCAAGCCACAATAGATTTTCCGGAAAGAGTGCGGGATTTTTTTGCATATTCTGGCAGGCCCTCACCACTGCTCGACATATTGACAAAGTCGCCAGCAGGATATCTCTCTTCCTGATCAAATGGTGTTAACCATAAATCCTTAAATGCGAAACCCATACGTCCACCAGATGGAGAACCTGGGTCATGAAACATCGAAACGCGATGAGTGGGTTCTAGTTTGTAACCTGTAGGTTTTCCCATAAAGTTTGTTTTTTTATTACTACAGAATTTCCAATAACGATGTTTGTCTTCATCTGTTTTTCTTCCACCCTCAAACTCAATCGGAGTTTCGCGTATATAAAATGCGTTTCCATATGGATTATTTTCACCAGGCGGCTCGGCAACGGTATCACATTCAAAAACCGAGTTATCTTGGCCATCTACAGACATCTCAAGTCTCGCACAAAAAATATGTTGGTGATTTTGCCCTAAAACCCCTGGAGACACTTCAGTCCCATACTTATTGCCTTTATGCGGTTCACAACCAACAGTGTTAATTATGCCAGTCGCTTTCATTTCAAATTCAATTTCTCCATCTAAATAAAAATACCAAAATGACCCGTACTCGTAATTTCCAACGGTGGCGAACGATGAAACTACCAATCGACGCGACCGGCGTACCTCTGTCTCGTTTATTCGGTAGTCATAATGCTTCCACAAAACACCAAAATCTTCCTCATGTATGCAGATGCCGTTTTCAATTTTCATAGGCTCAC
>CACPHA010000067.1 GCA_902633655.1 Paracoccaceae bacterium | reverse complement strand
GATATATGGCTTCGGAAGAGGATCGACTTGGGAAAATCAAATTTGAATGGGTAGATTTTGGTGAAATCAAACCAGTCGTTTTCCGCTCTGTTATTGCGGCTGAAGATGCAAACTTCTGTCTTCACTGGGGTTTTGACTTAGAAGAAATTTGGCGTGTTTTAAGAAATGGGAGATCTGGGGGCGCTTCAACTATTACGCAGCAAGTAGTTAAAAATTTATTTTTGTGGCACGGGCGTGATTGGTTAAGAAAGGGCGTGGAAGCTCTATATACACCGGTCGTGGAATTGATTTGGACAAAACGGCGAATTTCAGAAATTTACTTGAATATTGCAGAATTTGACGAAGGAGTTTTTGGCATACAAGCTGCCGCAAAACACCATTTTGGAACGACTTCTAAAAATCTTACTCCTAAAGAAGCTGCGGCTCTTGCGGCCGTGTTGCCCAGTCCAAAATTAAGGTCTGCTATAAATCCCTCAAGTCAATTGTTGAAAAGAGCCGCTTCTATTCGTGATGGAGCAGCAACCATACGTAAAGATGGACGTGACCGATGCGTAGTATTTTAAATGGGGTAAATGCCTGTGTAATCGACACAAGTAGGGCAAGTGGGGTAAGAAGGGCTTTTTACATATTCTCAGTCAGGTTCTGATTTTAAAATATGCCGAAAATTACTCTCCGCTGTAGGTTAGACACGCAGTTTATTAGGCTGATCAGAAAATTTAAAAATTAAAGTTAAACATTGTAAATTCCTAAAAACCAAAAGATCTTAGAAAACATTTTTGAAAGACTCCACTTTTCGGCAGCTTGACTTGGTTACAACGGTTGTTTCTATCTCTGGAAGAAAAGAAACACTAATTTTCAGTGCTTTTCAGTAGAAATTATTTTTTGAGTATATACTTGTCGCTATTTAGTAGATTGTGGTGCAAATTAGAGCAATCAAACAATCTGGTGAAGCTACTTCTTAGTTGAAAATTTAAGCATCAAAATTAGTTAAATGATATTTGGTATTGCGCACTTACAGTTAAATCTAAAAACTGATTGCCAAGTTTATGTATTTCAAAAGCATAAAGATTGTAACTATATAATGTGGAAACTTTGCTTACAAATTTCTTAAAATACCCGGCGGCAACTTTTAAGCTGATAAACGATTTACTGTTGAAAAATAGTCGTCAACAAATGGCACCAAAACTCACCAACCAAAGCAATATTGAAACTGAGGCTCGGCTTCAGCGAGTAGATCAAAATGACTTAAGGGCAGTAGCTGTCATGCTAAGTCCCGAAGCTAGAAAAAGTTCTGTTGGAAACTCTAAACAGTTGAAGCAAAGAAAAAATAAAAATAATAAAAAAAATAAAGACGAAAAATGAAATGGCTAACACCGGGCAGTTAGTTTCAAAAAACATTTTATCACACTCAGAACCCGGGTGATATTAATTCCAGTACCATTAATGGATATTACAATGAAAATTTCTAATCTAGAAATGGAGATGCGTAGCTGGAGACGTCATCTGCACAGAAATCCCGAGTTTGGCTTTGAAGAACACAAAACATCAAAATTTGTGCAAGAAAAATTACTTCAATTTGGTTTTGATAATATCAAAATGGGAATTGGAAAGACGGGGGTAGTTGGGACTTTAAGTCGAGGTAAAGACGGAGGTAAAATTGCGTTGAGGGCAGATATGGATTGTTTGCGTATTCATGAAACCACGAACCTTTCATATACATCATCTGTACCAGGCCTGATGCACGCTTGTGGCCATGATGGACATACAGCGATCTTACTTGGAGCCGCAGCACTCCTCGCAAGCAAAGGAGGTTTTGAGGGTACCGTTCATTTTGTATTTCAGCCCGCGGAAGAATGGGGTCAAGGGATGAAGGCAATGATCAATGATGGTTTGGGCGCGGATATACGTTTTGATGAAATTTATGGGCTACACAACATGCCAGGACTACCACTCGGCGAGTTTGAGATTCGCTCTGGCCAGTTCATGGGAGCAGAGGACGGCTTTAATATTGTAATCCGCGGGATTGGTGGTCACGCCTCTCGGCCTCACGAATGCAAAGATGCGATCGTCTGTGCATGTTCAATTGTTAACGAATTGCAGAAGGTCGTCTCTCGTATCATTGACCCTGCTCACCTCGCTGTAGTTTCTGTCACATCTATAACTGGTAACAATATCAAAAATGTAATTTCAAGCGAGGCCCGTATAGAAGGCGATTGCCGGTACTTTGATCAAGAAATAAGTCAAGTTATCGAAAAAAATATAAGGCGTATTGCGAACGGTGTAGCAATGACGCACGGTTGCGAGGTAGACGTCATATATGAGCGTGTTTTTATTCCACTCGTTAACCATCCGGACGCAACACGTCATTGTTTGGAAGTTGCAGAAAAAGTGTTTGGGGTTGATCGAGTAAATGGCAATGCGGCTCGCATGGGCGCATCAGAAGATTTTGCCAGAGCATTAGAAATTGTACCCGGGGCATTTGGAAACATTGGAAACGGTGACAGTGCACCGCTCCACAGTAGTAAATACGATTTTAACGATGATGCTTTAATACATGGTGTGCGCTGGTTTACGGAATTGGTTAGAACCCGTCTTCCAATTGCAAGTTAAATAAGCCTGTTTGTCTCGCAGATTAAATTCAAGATAAATGGGGCATTGCTATTGGTTTCTCAACATTGAAATAAGGTCTAGATTACATTTTTCTAGTTCACGTGCAAGAAAAAATGATTTTGTTTCAGTGTTTTAATCATTTTCAAGTTCAAGTCATTCTATTCTCGGTCAGAAAATTAAAAAATGCAATTATTTTGATAGTTCGCGATGCTGGAATATTTACGTAGAAAAATTTATCGCGTAGTGATTTAACACTTTTTATCTTTTTAATTGACCTGGGAAAGAGCTAATTGCCCACAATTTCCGTTGTAATACCCACCTTCAATCGTGCGCATTTAATCGAAAATTGTGTCTCGTCAGTAATTAATCAGACATTCAAACCAGGCGAGATAATTGTTATTGATGATGGATCAAGTGATGGCACATGGGAAGCTTTGCGAAAGTTGGGATTTAACGGCGCTTTCCGCATGACTACCAAACTTAAATATATTTATAAATCCCATGGAGGCGTCAGTTCAGCAAGAAATATCGGAATTAGAAATTCAAAATATGAATATGTGGCTTTTCTGGATTCGGACGATAGCTGGAAGAAAAACAAACTGGAAAATCAATTAAAATCATTAGAGATGAATAGCTTCTCATGCCGAATTTCTCATACTGATGAAATTTGGATTAGAAATGGGATTAGGGTTAATCCCATGAAAAAACATCATAAATCGGGTGGAAATATTTTTGGAAAGTGTTTAAAAATGTGTTGTATTTCGCCTAGTACGTCCTTGGTACACAAGTCAGTTTTTAGTGATATTGGTTATTTTGATGAAAATTTAAAAGTATGTGAAGATTATGATTTTTGGTTAAGGTACTGCGCATATGAAAATGTCCACTTTGTTCCAGAAGCTCTAGTAATTAAAAATGGTGGTCATGCGGATCAACTATCTAAGTTATTTTGGGGCATGGATCGTTTTAGAATTTACAGTCTCGAGAAACTGTTAAAAGATGAAAAACTTGAACGAACTTGTTATCATGCGGCTCGCCGTGAACTTTTGAATAAGCTTTGTTTAGTGATCAATGGAGCGATAAAGAGAAAAAACGAAGTTCTTGCAGCTGAAATGATAGCAAAAAAGTCTGATTATGAATTATTGTAACACAGTGACTATGGGGGGTAATGAAATTGACAGTTTGATTAGAAATCGTATCGAATTTTGCTGGGTGGTTGCTCTTCGCGCAGAGGCTGTGCCAATCATCGAAGCCTTCAATATGAAAATTTTTTCGAATGATTTACTTTACCCGATATATTTAAATCAAGATAATGGACATGCTTTAATAATTTCTGGGGTTGGGGCTATAAAATCTGGAGCCGCGGCAACATTTTTAAAAGTCTATTTGTCTATTCAAAACTATGCTGCTTGGATTAACATTGGTATTGCAGGGTATTTTGAAGATGCTAAAGGTGAGCTATACCAAGCGATTAAAGTTTCATATCAAGACACCGGGAATACGTTTTTTCCTGGCATGCGATTTTCCCGAATTCTCAAGTCTGAGGTGCTGCGTACAGTCGGAAAGCCACAAAAAGACTTCTCTGAACCAGCACTATACGACATGGAGGCTGCCGGTTTTTGCGAAATAAGTACTTCTTTCTCATGCAATGAACTGACATATGTCTTTAAAGTTGTTTCTGATGGCCCTAATCACTCTTCTAACTTGCTGACCAAGAAATCTGTCTCAAACCTTATTGAAAATCAGTTACCAAAGATTTTTGAAATTTCCGATGCAATAGAAAAATTGGTTGTAGTGGAAAAGAAACGAATTCACATCCCGATCGAGGCACAAGAAATTCTTAAAACTATCCATTTTTCTGTGACTAATAGAAATGTCTTTATAAATACATACCGAAGATGGAAGGCTAAATTTCCTGATAAACATTTAGCGGTATCAGAATTTGCGATGTACTCTCCCAAACAAATTATTAACCACATGGAAAAACAACTTTCCAGTGAAACGGACAGCTGGGTAATTCAATGATAGAAACAATTTATTTTGAAGAAGAGGTATTTGACCATCCGACCTCTCTTCACGTCCGCAAGGCTCTACCCAGAGCAGACTGGTTTCCAATCCGAAGTTACCAGGAATTATTTAATAAACGGCATCAAAATTTTCGTCTTCAAAAAAAACAACCTGAACTAATTTTAGCAAAAAAAAACAGCAACTTTGTTTTACCTATTCCCGCAGGGTTTGGTATGGATACGAGTAGAAACTTCTATTTTTCTCATATGTATAACTGCTTATACGACTGCAAGTACTGCTTTCTTCAGGGCATGTATAACTCGGCAAATTTTGTACTTTTTGTTAACTATGACGATTTTTTTCATTCTATTTCAGTGATAAAGAATGAAAATCATGATGCCTCGGCGACTTTTTTTTCCGGTTATGACTGCGACTCATTAGCTTTCGATAAAATAAGTGGTTTTGCTGATCACGCTTTGGACTTTTTTTACCAACATCCTGACATAAATCTTGAACTTAGAACAAAGAGCGTAGCTGTAGGTGCACTTTTTAAACGTGAAGCAATTTCCAATTGCATAATCGCTTTTAGTTTGTCTCCACATGAAATTTCTAAGGTGCTCGACTTTAAGGCTCCAAGTGTAGCCAGAAGACTCAATGCCCTGAAAAATTTGGCTAGACATGGATGGAAAATTGGCCTTAGATTCGACCCCTTGATATATTTCAAAGGCTGGGAGGATCAATATTCCACGCTAATAGCCAACATTATGCTCGACCTCTTTGATGAGAATATTCACTCGGTAAGTTTTGGACCTTTGAGGTTTCCCAAAAAAATGTACAAAAAAATAGTTAGCCATTATCCAAATGACCAGTTTTATGCATTTCCGCTAGAAGAAAAGAATGGAACTGTTTCTTACGGCTCGCACTTAGAGATAGAAATGCGCTGCTTTTTAGAAAGAGAACTAGCCAAATATGTTTCGGAAGAAAAAATTTTTCAGTGCGTGTTGCACTAAACTAACTGAGATTCCTTCATGAAAACCGCCTTAATTTCCGGTTCGTCCAGTGGAATAGGAAGGGCTGTAGCAGAATATTTCTTACGAAATGGAATGCGTGTTGTTGGACTGGCTCGGGATCATAACAAGTTTATTTGGAAAGGTGGTGATTATATTCCAATTAATGTTGAGCTTTCCGATAGTAGTAAACTTACAGATTTGGTTAAAGAAGTACTAAAAAATCACCCAAGCATAAGTACATTTGTGAGTAATGCAGGTTACGGTGATTTCAAATCATTAGAAAACTTTTCTGTAAGTCAAATAGAACGGTTCATTAATGTTAACCTTTTGTCACATATAATCCTTAGCCGAGCTCTGATCACCCATATGAAAAGTAAGGGAGAAGGTAATATTTTTTTAATGGGGTCGGAAGCATCACTTACCGGAAAGAAGAAAGCTACTCTCTATTCCGCGGCCAAGTTCGGGTTGAGGGGCTTTGCACAATCGCTTAAGGAAGAAGCTGGTGGATCTGGTGTGCGGGTTTGTTTGATAAATCCCGGAATGGTCAGAACCCCTTTTTTTGATAAACTGACCTTTGAGCCGGCTGAAGCTTTTAACAACGCCATTGAGCCAGAAGATATCGCAAAAATCATTTTTGACCTTCAAAGTGTAAGACTTGGTACTATTGTTGAAGAAATAAATTTATTTCCGTCTAAAAAGTCGATTAATTTTAAAAAATAGATTTATAGATCAGAAACTGGATAATATTCTTTTTTATTCGCATAAAAGAAAATGAAATGTACTTCAAAATTGTTTATACTGCTTTAGTGTAAAGAACCCTAAAGTTATTTTTACAATTTAAGGTGTATACAAAAGAGAATTTTAAATGAAACCATATGACGGCTATGGCGTTCTACTTTCTTCATTAAAATATACTGCGCTTAATGAAGGGCTAGGCAGGCCAAAACCCATAAAAGTTAATAAAAATTCTGCTGATCTTGAGGGTTTTAATTTAATCCGTAGCAATCTATCTTCGAATAGAGGCGTTGATAAACTCAATTTGAAATCTCTCGCCACGAATAGAAGCGTTGAAGTTTTACTGAGCCAGGAAGCCATAGCTAAATTAAGAAAAAAATGACAGATTTGAAATTCAATTCAATTAAGTAAGTGCTCAATATGAGATTTACGGCGAATTGAATCCGTTAGGGAAATTTACTATGCAACAACGCTAAAATGGTCATTTTTGAAGAATGATTAACTCCTGGAATTTACAAGCGTCAAATTCAATTAGGCACATTTGTTGCATAGGATAAATTACAGACTTTAGATATGTACCTAAAATTAGCACTCGAGTGCATGAACTTTAGTTTGATAAAGACTATATATCAAGCAAAGGAGACCGTAGCAAAAATATGCGAAGGTTACGAGTATATTATGGAAGAGAAAAAAAAACAAAATTATATCCAGCGGCTTCAAAGGGAATTTGAGCAGGATACTGGTAAACATTGGAGTGACTCAAGCTTTAGATATTGGTTAATGTTTAAAATTCACAATGATTTAAATGACGGCATGCTATATACAAAAGTGGAAGATGTGCCGAAAAATGGTCGAAAATACATTACTGATGTTAAATACAACTAAAGTATTTTTTGTTGTTTTGTAACAGTACTCTAATTAAGTCGAAATAAAATAACAATTGTCCGATTGTTTATGAGTTTTTTTATTTAGATCACCATTCTGTAAGTAAAATAAACATGCTTTCCAATCAAATAGCTGGAAGCAATAAGATGACAAAAATAGATTTCTTCCCCAATTTCTAAAGGTCTGTTCCTCTGCCCTATGATACTAAAATTAAACTTTTACTTAATTGAGTTGCATAAATTCAAAATTCTTTGGCTAACTTCAAATAATCTACACTAATTCCGGACCCCCAAACAAACTGCTTCTCAGACTTAGTATAACGCGATCTCATTGGTAGTTAAACAGTTAACGGCTTTTGACTCGAATTTTATGATAGGACCTGAATGATTTATCGTTCCATCGTGATTAAGATCTTGTCCTTTTGAGAATATCCTCAAACATCTGAACTATCGTGTAACTCCCAGTATCGTTTGAAGTTATAGCCTTATCAGCAAAAAAGATAGGGTTACGAGAGATTAGAGCGTTAAGCTGCTCTTCACTCACATCTCTCTTAGTTGCATGCTCTGTCTTGTTTGTTTTTTCAATGATTGTCATAATTGCCTCGATACCAGTTAACCTGCCGTTTTTTTTGATTTATTTTCATGTATTTTCAAAAAAAATCAACTAGAGATGGAAAATCGAAATCTATAGTTGTAAAAAAGACTCATAGCCTATTTTAATAAGGATTACGTGAGAAAGTGTAGTTTTGATGGCTGAGTGAGGTTCATTCACTGCTTTTGTAAACGGTATTTCGAAAGTTAGTTGTAGCGCACCCGTCTTATTACGCTTAAAAAATCGTCAAATGTAATATCGGTCAAAACAAATTCGTCTGTCATATTTTTATTATAAAAACAGTCGTAATTTTCTTCTTGTTTAAAGGTACTTGAGGTCTCATTGGAAGGTTTATTATGTGTTGCGGGTGTGGTTATGCCTTTACGCATTTTTTTGCCTCATGAAAGTCTATCTTCTTCCTATGAGCAAAATGTGGGCCACACTGAACGAATTTGAAAAATCACCAAAAGCTTTATGGTCATTGCATCTTGGCAAGCCCAAAAAGACTTAACCGCTTCAGGAAATTCCAATACTTATCAATTTGTTTGCTATCAGATACTTCTTTATCTTATCTACCTTATATTTCGGTGCCATACCGGCACTATGATAGTTGCCCTCTACTCTTGCGCAATGCCTTGGGATCATGGCCTCCATAACATTTTCTTCACGAAGACGTTTTACTAATTCTTGTCTGAACTGTAATAATTCATCCTTAGAGAATTTGTTGATTAATAAACTTCCCGATCTTGAGCGTTTGTTCTGCCACCGATCTAAACTAAATTTTGTTTGTTTAACAATTGCCAAGTTTTGGTATTGTACCGCACGCATCGCGTTGAATGCAGCATCATCCGCAACATTTTCAACAATATTAGATTTAGCTTGCTCTGCATGAAGCACAGCTAACGCTGCATAATACATCGATGATTTAGTGGACTTTCCTGACTCTATTGCCTTGGAAAGTTCTTTAAACCCTGAGTTTTTAACAATTTCACGGCAAATTTTGACGACGTCCTCAAGATCATCCGATACTGGCTGATCAGAAGATAAGCGAAGGCTGTCACCATCTACATAAGAATTCTGACCGCCGTCATCTTGCAACATATACTTGTCCGCCAACTAGTATTCCCCTAATTTTTAATGTTGTGATGCCAACATATCTTAAATTGGTCTTTTGATCAAAAGATTATACTGAAGAAGTTGGCCGATCAGACCTTAAAGAATACCGTATATCTGTTCAAAGTTTTCGTTGAAAAAAGATCAATGAATTATGGGTCCAAGTCTTTAAGTATCGCGATGTTTTGACTAAACGAAGTTATTTGCATTTTGCATTTTTAGGATCTCGTTTATCTGACTTATTTTTGACAATCGAATTTCTATTTAAAATTACTTTTCAATATTACCGAGCCACGGTACAGGTCAATAAATCTCTAAATGGTCTGAAGAAAAATAAATCTCAGTTAAATCCTATTTCTAACATTGAGGACCTAAAGGATTTTTGGATCAAATCCAGGAAATCAAAAAGTAAGATAACAGGTTTTTTTACCTTTTATGGTTGAAAAGTGAAATATTTTAGTTGGATTCAGAAATTAACGTCAATTGAAAGAAGTAATCCAGCCATTAACTTGGTGCGGGTTTCTAGGCTATTAATTTCAATATGTTCATTCAAGGTATGTATTTCGGCACCTGAGACCCCAAGACCGTCAAGAGTGGGAATACCCATTGCGCCGGTAAAGTTACCATCGCTTCCACCCCCGGCACTTTCGTGTAAGAATGGTTGACCGAGGTCCTTACATAGCCTTTCCGTAATTTGTATTAGTTTAAGTGTCCCTGCTTGTGGTTCCCACACAGGCCTCGTAGATTTTAACACGATATTGGTCTTTACATCGGAGTCTTGATCATTAAATCGCATCAACATCTCTATACCGTTATCTAAATCCTGTTGTTTCTTCGACATAGAAAGTACTTCTGCTTTCGCCTCCGTTGGAACGCAATTTACCCATTGGCCTGAATTTACGACACCAACAGAGAAGGTACAGTCATCCGTAGTTAAATTCTGTATATTTAGAATATCCTTTGCCATCTGAGTAATTGCTGACCGACCATCTTTTAATCGTGCACCAGCGTGACTGGGTTTGCCTTGAGTGCTTGCTTCGTAGCGTGCTATTGCATATCTTCCAGATACTACTCCAACTTTTTTTTGTGCCGGTTCTGGAACCAGGACGACTTTGGATGAGCTGGCGACATTTTCGATTGTTTCTCTAGTGTAGGGAGAGCCTATTTCTTCGTCTGTAGTGAATAGCACCGATATCGGTAACGGAGTTTCTAGGTTTAATTTTTGGATTTGGCGAATTGCTTCAAGTGCAATATAATTGCCTCCTTTCATATCACAGATACCTGGGCCGTAGCAAAATTTTCCATCCAACTTAAAGGGTAATTTCGCTATTGTGCCAACTGGATGGACTGTATCCATATGACCCATTATTAGAATACCTGGTCGATCTCTTTTTGGATGCGGAAAGTGAGCAAGGACACAGTCACCTATAGCCTCATTTACCTTCAATCTCTCAATTTTTGCGCCCATAGTTCCGAGCTCTTCTACAACGATGTCTTGCATGCGATTAACGGCTTCAGGACTGAAAGTAGGGCTCTCGCAGCGTATCCAGTGAGCTAAGCCGCGAAGCATTTCTGTGGTATCAATTGGTAAGTTGTTGATGTTAGTAAGCATCCGACCCTCCAGTACATATATCTGAATTTTTTTCTATTATTTTATGTTCAAATCAGACAACAATTTATGTCTTTAATCAACTGAGCGAAAAAATAATATATTCAAAAAGAACTTTTCGGTCTGTTAGTTATAGTTTCGTACCAGGTTTACAATGAGTTTGGATCGAAATCTCTAGCCCTTAATTAAAGGTTGATTACGTCAGAGTTCGGGGCAGACAAACATGTCTTGCTGCAGTTTTTAATCAGTGAAAGTATTTTACGGTCTTAGCGGGATATTCTAGTAACACTCTAGAAGCTTCAAATAACTTAGGTTTTGACCGGCTGTTTAACTAAAATTGAAACGCGTTTATATAAGTTAATGATCTCAATTCTGAATTATTTGCTACTATAATTTTCGCTCAGTTAAAACAACTTAGGTAAAATGAGCGGCCATTTCCTCGTCACAATATTAACTTTTCTATACGAGATGCTATCACTCTAAGAATACTATGTTCCTAGTTCCAAGCATATTGGATTGTGTAACTTAGTAACCAATGTAATAGTCGTTTGCGATTAACTTAATTATAGTTGTACCAGGATTATTGCGGTATCTAGCAAAACATTGCTTGGCTAAAATTTCAGCGGTCATTATTCTTGATAATTAAGAAATGTTTGAATGAGAGGAGTATAAATATGGCTGGCATGATAAACTGCATGAAATTTAAACCAAAGTCCGGAGAGACTGATGCGCTATTCAAAGCCTTTGCCCAATACGTAAGAGATTATCCATTTGATGACATTATGCATAAAATCATAGATCTAGGAACGGGCGAGTATGCTCTAATTGGCGTTCATCATAGCGTTGATAGTTTTATAGCTATAATGAATAGAGAGAACCGCGTGAGCGAAATGATGATGCAATATGTTGAGCCATATGAAGACGGAGATAGTTTTCATTCATTTTCAGGGCCTGTAGTTGACTATAATGACTATCTCTGAAACGCTGAATATGCAGCAACCACGTTTTTAGTAGCTCCTTTAGTAAAGCTAGCAAATGAGTTTTTACGAAAGATATCAAAAAGCTTGGGACGATAAGGATTTGGGCGCCATGATGGAATTACATCATTCTGAATATAAGCGAATATTTCTTGCCTCTGGCAAAGAGCACATCTTCGATGATTTATAAGATATAATGACGCGCTGTTTACTTGGTACAAAGCGAAGTAAACTCAGGTGTATATACGAAAATAATAAGATTGTGGTCGAACATTTTGTTGCATCTTTTCAAGATGGTAGTAGGGAAGCCTTATTGACCGTAAATCTTTTGAAAAGTGGCCTACTGTGGCGTACAGAAACCGGGGCAACTCCTCTTGATCGGTATATCTGACGTTTGCATGACCTAATGCTACAATCGGGATTAAACATAACAAGTTACAGAATTAATTTAAAAACATAGGCGGATCATGCTATCCATCTAAACGATGAATGAATTCATTGTTAGAAAAAGGTTAAATTCAAATCCACCTTTGTGAAAATCGATTTCTTCAAAAAGCAATTTGTATATTGCAAAAACCGTTCTTCTAAATCTTATCGTTACTAAGAGCGTTACACTTGCTGCTTTATTTGCTAATCTTTACGGAATGGATCAATCATAGAGGTTTCTACCGTGAAAATCTTTTATCAGTCTTTCCTTAATGAAGAAGTAGCCTTGGGATATTGGCGGTATTTAATGGATTTTTTGAAAAATTACGCTCAACCCAACACAGAAATAAAATTTAAAGGTATTAAACCGCACGATTCATACGCGCATGCACTTGTAGAATATCGGTGTGGGCGCGAAGCAATTGCTGCCGCTATAGAAGCAGGTCGTTCCGGGTTTGATGGCTATCTGATGGGTCACTTTCAAGATTCCGGTCTGTATGAGGCTAGAGCTGCATCATCTATTCCAGTGATTGGCCTAGGTGAAGCATCAATGCTATATTCCTGCCAATACGGTCAAAATATTGGAATTATTACTATTAATCCTAGGTTCATTCCCGGACATACTTACCAAATTCGCAAATATGGTTTAGGAGAGCGGGTTTCTGGAATTCATGCACTTGACTTCGAGCCCGGTGAAATCCTTGCAGCCTTCGATAATAAAGACCGCCTCAACGAGGTGGCGAGACAATTTGAACAACAAGCTGCGCCTTTAGTGCGTTCTGGTGTTGACGTTCTTATTCCTGCAGGTGGTATACCTATGTTACTATTTTCGCAGATTGAAGGATTTCGTGTTGAAGGAGCGCCCGTACTAAAC